>NZ_JSYC01000017.1:0-165881 GCF_054823965.1 Gordonia sp. GN26
GGATGACGTTGCCGTGGGTGTCGGCGAGGATCTGTACCTCGATGTGGCGCGGGTTGACCACGGCCTGCTCGAGGAACACCGTCGCGTCGCCGAACGCCGACTCCGCCTCACGCGATGCGGCGGCGATCGACTCGGCCAGGTCGGCACGGTCGTCGACGCGACGCATACCGCGTCCGCCACCGCCGGCGACGGCCTTGACGAATACCGGGAAGTGCATGTCCTCGGCCGCGGCGAGCAGTTCGTCGAGATCCGACGACGGCTCCGAACTCGCCAGCACGGGAATTCCCGCGGCCTTGGCCGCGGCCACCGCGGTGGCCTTGTTGCCGGTCATCTCCAGGATGTCCGCGCTCGGCCCGACGAAGGTGATCCCGGCCTCGGCACAGGCGGCGGCGAGGCCCTGGTTCTCCGACAGGAAGCCGTAGCCGGGGTAGATCGCGTCGGCGCCGCAACGCACCGCTGCAGACACCACTTCCTCGACCGACAGGTATGCGCGCACGGGGTGGCCCGGCAGACCGATCTGATACGACTCGTCGGCCTTCAGGCGATGCACCGAGTTGCGATCCTCGTACGGGTACACCGCGACCGTGCGCGCCCCCAACTCGTAGGCGGCGCGGAACGCACGGATCGCGATCTCACCTCGGTTGGCAACCAGAACCTTGTCGAACATCGGGTGTTCCCTTTTCTCCCGCAGCGGCATTTTCGTCGAATTGTCGCCGGCCCGTTCACTTGACGGACCAATGAAGTACATCACGTGATCCTACTCACGCCGCAACCCACCCCGAGCACCCCCCACGACCTCCCCGACTCGCACCGAAACAGACTGCCGGACAAGGTAACCGGAACAGATTGCGCGGGCGTTGTGTAACGCTCTCACCGCAGGTGGGCAAGGTGAGAGATCACCAGCGCGAAATACGGTCGAATACCGACCGATCGCTCTGTCGAAATTCGCTCGTACCGGAATCCGGATTGCGAATTAATCGGTCCGATTTCCGCAATACGGGTCGGCCTGCCCGTCCCGCGCGGCAGTGACCCACGCCGCAGGCTTTGGCCCGGCGGGTCGCCCACAACTAGCGTCGACCCCGGATCAGTCATGACAGACCGGGAGGTCAACGCCGTGGGCTTCACACGCTTCGTCGCGCTCGGGGATTCGTTCACCGAAGGCGTCGGTGACACGGACCCGACCCGGCCCAACGGTCTGCGTGGCTGGGCCGATCGGGTCGCCGAACAGCTCGCCGCACGGAACGAGGACTTCTCCTACGCGAACCTCGCGATCCGCGGCCGCCTGCTCGACGCCGTGATCGACGAGCAACTCGACAAGGCGATCGCGATGAACCCCGACCTCGTCAGCCTCTACGCCGGCGGCAACGACATCATGCGCCCGTCGATCGATCTCGACGCGCTGCTCGCCCGCTACGACGAGGCCTTGGGCAAGCTGGTCGCCACGGGCGCCACGGTCGTGGTCTTCACCGCCTACGACACCGGCTGGGCACCCGTGTTCCGCAAGCTGCGCGGCCGCATCGCCATCTACAACGAACTGCTCCGCGAGGTCGCCGAACGGCACGGCGTCGTCGTCTTCGATTACTGGCGACTCAAGGGTTACGACGATTACCGCATGTGGGACACCGACCGCCTGCACATGTCTCCGCTGGGCCACACCCGCATGGCCGCCGAGGTCCTCGATCTGCTCAGTGTGGAGCACGACATCACCCCCGTCGAACTCGAGGCCGCCGCCGAGCTGACCCGTCGCGAACAGCGTCGACAGAACGCCGAGTGGGCGCGCACCTTCCTCGGGCCGTGGATCATGCGGCGGGTGCGCGGCATCTCCTCCGGTGACGGCGTGACGCCCCGCTGGCCCGAATTGGTGTCCGGCGCGGATCTGCTCGCCCGCTGAAACCGCTCCGCCCGAAGGTCCCGGGAAGGGACGCAAACGTTCTCTCCCGAGGACGCCGGGATACTCTGGCCGTTCGGAGGTGTGAACCACACATGAGTACGACGGGCCGGATGAACGAGTGACGAGCAGGACCGAGACGAACGGATCGCAGGGCGAGGAGAAGCCGCACCCCGACACCTCCGCGGCGGCGGGCGACGAGCACACGCATCCCCGTGCGGCGGTCGCGGTGCTCTGCCTGGCCGGCATCGTCGTCGCCCTGATGCAGACGATCATCGTCCCGCTCATCCCGCAGCTGCCGACCCTGCTGAAGGCCGACGCGTCCAACACCACCTGGGCCATCACCATCACCCTGCTGGTGGGCGCCGTCGCCACCCCGATCGGCGGCCGGATCGGCGACATGTACGGCAAACGGCTCGCCATCCTGGGCAGCCTCGGCTTCGTCGCACTCGGCTCCGTCGCCTGTGCGCTCGCGACCTCGCTCCCGGTCTTCATCCTCGGGCGCGGACTCCAGGGCCTCGGGTTCGGCATCGTGGCCCTGGGGATCAGTGTCATGCGCGACATCGTCCCGGCGCGCTACCTCGGCTCGGCCGTCGGCACGATGAGCGCCTCCCTCGGCATCGGCGGCGCCCTCGGTCTGCCGTTCGCCGCGGCGATCGCGCAGCACGTCAGCTGGCACGCCCTGTTCTGGTCCTGTGCGGCGGCGTCGACCCTTGCGGCGGTGGGCGTCGCTCTCACCGTCCCGTCGACCACGCCCTCATCGGGCGGGCGCTTCGACTTCCTCGGCGCGATCGGGCTGACCGGCGTGCTGATCTGCCTCCTGCTGCCGCTGTCGAAGGGCGCGGTGTGGGGCTGGGGCAACCCGCTCACCCTCGGTTGCTTCGCCGGGTTCGTGGTGCTGCTCGCCGTCTGGGGATTCGTCGAACTCCGTCGAGACAACCCGCTGATCGATCTCCGAATCCTCGGAGAGCGCCCTCTGCTCCTCACCAACCTGGCCTCGATCGCCACCGGCTTCGCCTTCTACGCGATGCAGCTCATCCCGATCCAGTTGCTCATGGCGCCGACCAACAGTCCCAACGGTTTCGGCTACGACATGGTCCATGCGAGCCTGATCCTCGCGCCGAGCGGTCTGGTGATGTTCGTGTTCTCGCACATCAGCGGACGGATCAACGCCATCTTCGGCGCGCGGATCTCCCTCGCGCTCGGTGGCGTCATCATCGGCGTCGGGTACATCGTCTTCATCGTGGGTCTGACCGGCCCCTGGTCGCTCACCTGGATCCACATGCTGGTCATCGCCTGCTGCATCGGCGCCGGCCTGGGCATCGCCTACTCCGCGATGCCCGCACTCATCATGCAGTCGGTGAGCGTCGAGCAGACCGGCGAGTCGAACGGTGTCAACGCCCTGATGCGGATCATCGGCACCTCCACCGCATCCGCGGTCGTCGGCATGCTCCTGACGTGGTCGATGATCGCCGTCGCCGGCCCCGGTGGTTCGACGATCGCGGTTCCGGCGAGCGACGGCTACCTGTGGGCCGCCGGTATCGCGCTGGCCACCTGTGTGGTCGCCACGGTGGTCGCACTGGCCATCCCGGCGCGGCGCGGACTCACCGAAACCCAGGTGTGACACCGGACCTCGCCGATCGCGGCCACCCGTCTGCAACGACCGGCACATCGAGATGCGCGGACCGTCCGATCCACGTAGCGTGACGCCGTGCCCTCAGCGACGCTCATCGAGAACGCCTCCGTCCTCACCGTCGACGCGCAGCGTCGGGAGCTGCCCCGCGCGTCGGTGCTCATCGAGGGTTCGACGATCGTCGCGGTGTCCACCGAGCCGATCGACGCCGGCGATGCCGTCCGTGTCGACGGCTGCGGATGCGTCCTCACGCCGGGATTGGTGAACACGCATCATCACCTCTACCAGTGGATCACGCGGGGCCTGGCGGCCGATCACACGCTGTTCCAGTGGCTCACCACGCTCTACCCGATCTGGGCCGGGATCGACGAAGAGGCCCTGCATGCCGCCGCCCTGGGCGGGCTGACCCAACTCGCGCTGTCGGGATGTACGACGACCACCGACCACCACTATGTGTTCCCGCGCGAGGGTGGCGATCTACTCGGGGCCGAGATCGCCGCCGCCGGCGAGATCGGGCTGCGTTTCCATCCCACCCGCGGATCGATGGACCTGTCGGAGAAGGACGGCGGACTGCCACCGGACACCGTGGTCCAGACGATCGACGAGATCCTCGCCGCCAGTGCCGATGCCGTTGCGCGGTGGCACGATCCGTCCCGCGACTCGATGCTGCGGATCGCGCTCGCGCCGTGTTCGCCTTTCTCCGTCACCACCGACCTACTTCGCGAATCAGCGATCCTCGCCCGCGAACTCGGCGTCCGCATGCACACGCACCTCGCCGAGTCCGTCGACGAGAACACCTACTGCGCGGAACATTTCGGTTCGACGCCGCTGGAGTACATGGAGTCGGTCGGGTGGGTCGGCCCGGACGTGTGGTTCGCGCACGGGGTGGAGTTCGACGACGCGGCGATCGCTCGCCTGGCCGCCACCTCGACCGGCGTCGCCCACTGCCCCACCTCGAATGCCCGTCTGGGCAACGGGATCTGTCGCACCCGGGATCTCGTCGACGCCGGGGTGCCGGTCGGACTGGGGGTCGACGGGGCGGCGTCGAACGAGTCCGCACGACTGCTCGAGGAGGCGCATCAGGCCGTCCTCATGGCCCGCGCGCGCGGCGGCCCGACTGCGCTGACCACGCGCACCGCTCTCGAACTCGCGACCCGCGGGGGTGCGCGGGTGCTGGGCCGGGAGGACGAGATCGGATCGATCGAACCCGGGAAGCTCGCCGACCTCGTACTGTGGGATCTGTCCACCGTCGCTCACTGCGACATCGACGATCCGGTGGCCGCGCTGGTCCTGGGAGCGATCCCACCGATCAAGGCGTCGTGGGTACAGGGCCGACAGGTGGTCGCCGACGGTGACGTGCTCACCATCGACACCGAACAGATGACCACCGCCGTAGCGACGCAGCACCGCCGCCTGCTCGACAAGGCACGCTGATGGATCTCACCGCCGTCACCCAGTACCGATTCGCGCGTTCTCGCGACGAGGTGTTCCCGGCACCCGGCGAACAACTGGTCGCCGGCGGCACATGGGTCTTCTCCGAACCCCAGCCGGCCACCACCGGTCTCGTCGACCTCAGCGAAATGGGTTGGCAATCGGTCGAAGACCTGCCCGACGGCGGCCTCCGCATCGGCGCCACCTGCACCATCGCCGAACTGGTCGCACTGCCACCGCGCCCGGGTTTCCGCGCCCATCCACTGTTCGCCCAGTGCGCGAACGCCCTTCTCGCGTCGTTCAAGGTCTGGAACATGGCCACGGTCGGCGGCAACATCTGTCGGTCCTTCGCGGCGGCGTCGATGGTCTCCCTCGGCGTCGCGCTCGACGCGACGGCACACATCTGGCATCCCGAGGGCGCCGATCGCGACATCCCGGTCGCCGATCTCGTGATCGGCAACGGCATCAACGTCCTCGGCCCGGGTGAGGTCCTGCGCGCGGTCGACTTCCCCGCGCACGCGCTCGCCGCCGTCACCGGGTTCCGCAAGATCGCGCTGGCCGACCTCGGCCGCTCGGGTGCGGTCGTGACCGGCCGCATCGATCCCGACGGCACCACGGTGTACGGGATCACGGCTGCCACGGAGTGGCCCACGGTGCTGCGGTATCCGAGCCCGCCGACCGCGGACCGGTTGCGTCACGACATCGTCACCGCCCCCGGTTACTACACCGATCCGCTGGGATCGGCAGACTGGCGCCGCGGGGTGTCGGCGGTTCTCGCCGAGGAGATCCGCGTCGAGCTCGACGGGACGGGGTAGGACGATGGAGTTCGAGGTCAACGGCGAGAAGATCGAGGCCGAACCGTCTGCGGGGCAATGCCTTCGGATGCTCCTGCGCCAGCATGCCCACTTCGAGGTGAAGAAGGGTTGCGACGCAGGCGATTGCGGTGCGTGTTCGGTCCTCGTCGACGGACAGCCCGTGCACTCATGCATCTTCCCCGCACAGCGCATCGCGGGGAAGTCGGTGACCACGGTCGCCGGCCTCGGCACCCCCGACGACCTGCACCCGGTACAGCAGTCCTTCGTGGACAACTTCGGCTTCCAGTGCGGGTTCTGCACCGCAGGCATGATCGTCACCGCCTCGACCCTCACCCCGGACGACCTCCCCGACCTGCCGCGTCGGATGAAGGGAAACATCTGCCGCTGCACCGGGTATCGCTCTATCAGGGACGCGATCGGAAACGCCGTGGCGTCCGATGGGCCGCACCCGGGCGGGAGCACGAACGGCGAGAGCAGCGCAGGGGTCGGCACCTCGGTGTGCCCGCCGGCGGCCCGGCGCGTCGTGACCGGCACCGAGGCATACACCTTCGACGTCCCCGTCGAGGGTGCACTGCACATCCACGTACTCGGTTCGCCGCACGCGCATGCACGCATTCTCTCCATCGACACCAGCGACGCGTCCGCCCTCCCCGGCGTCGAGGCGATCCTGACCCACGAAAATGTCTCGACGCCAAGGTTTTCCACGGGGCGCCACCAGAACCGCCTCGAAGATCCGGACGACACACTGGTCTTCGATCCCATCGTGCGTTTCGTCGGGCAACGCGTCGCAGCCGTCGTCGCGGCGACCCCCGGGATCGCCGAACAGGCCGCGGCGCTGATCCGCGTCGACTACGAGGAGCTTCCCGCGGTCTTCGACCCCGAGGAGGCACGCTCCCCCGGGGCCCCGGTTCTCCATCCCGACCGCACCCCGGAAGACCGTGTCGTGGCGGCCGATCAGAACATCGTCGCCACCTTCCACGAAGGGTTCGGCGGCGACGTCGAGGAAGCGCTCGCCGCGTCGTCGACGACCGTGCACGGAACCTGGCGCACCGGGCGGGTCAGCCACGCCCAGTTGGAGACCCACGGTTCGATCGCCTGGACCGATGCCACCGGTCGTCTGGTGGTCCGCACGAGCACACAGGTCCCGTTCCTGGTGCGCGACGAACTCGCGCGACTCCTCGACCTCCCGCCCGAGAAGGTCCGGGTGTTCAGCGGCCGCGTCGGCGGCGGATTCGGCGGCAAACAGGAGATGCTGACCGAGGATCTCGCCGCGGTCGCCACCCTGCGTACCGGCCGACCCTGCGTGTACGAGATGACCCGCACCGACGAGATGACGCGGACGACCTACCGCCACCCCATGCGCGTGACCGTGGATCTCGGCGCCGACGACGACGGCCGGCTCACCGCCCTTCGCGTGGACATGCTCTCCGACACGGGCGCATACGGCAACCACGCGATCGGCGTCATGTTCCATGCGTGCGCCGAATCGGTCTCGGTGTACAACTGCCCGGTCAAGCGGATCGACGCCGAGGCCGTCTACACCAACAACCCGCCGTCGGGCGCCTTCCGCGGGTACGGCCTGGGCCAGGTGATCTTCGCGGTCGAATCGGCGATGGACGAACTCGCGGTCCGACTCGGCATCGACCCCTTCGAACTCCGACGACGCAATGCCGTCTCCGACGGCGATCCGCTCCTCATCGCGCGTCCCGACCCCGAGGTCGACCTGGTAAACGGCAGTTACGGTCTCGACCAGTGCCTCGACCTCGCCGAATCCGCTCTGCGCCGCGGCAACGGCGCCGTCGTCCCGCCCGCCCCGCGATGGCGGGTCGGTGAGGGGATGGCGATCTCCGCGATCGCCACGATGGCCCCGCGCGGTCACTTCGCCGATGTCACGGTCGCCGTCGACTCCGCGGGCATCTACCACGTCGGCGTCGGTACCTGCGAGTTCGGCAACGGTACGACGACGGTGCACACGCAGATCGTCGCCTCGGCGCTGTCGACCGATCCGGGCCGGGTCTCGTTGTGGCACGGGGACACCGACGCCGTCCCACACGACACCGGGGCGTTCGCCTCTGCGGGTACCACCGTCGCCGGAAAAGCTGTGTACGGCGCCTCCCTCGCGCTGCGCGACACGCTCGTCGACGCCGCGCGCCGACTCACCGGCGTCGATGCCGAACGCGTCGAACTGCGTCCGGACGGTGCGGTGGCCGGCGATCGGCTGATCGGATTCCGCGAGCTGATCGACGTGGTCGACGAGCGCCACCGCGTGCGGTACCCGGACGGTCCGCGCGCCGTCGCCATCGGTGAGGAACGGGGCGAGATGCGTTCCATCGCATTCGATGTGCAGGCTTTCCGGGTGGCGGTCGACACCGAGACCGGTACCGTCGCGATCCTGCAGTCGGTCCACGCCTCCGACGCCGGCACCGTGATGAACCCCGAGCAGTGTCGCGGCCAGGTCGAAGGCGGTGTCGCACAGGGTATCGGCGCCGCCCTCTTCGAGGAGATCATGCTCGAGAACGGATCACCTGTGACCAAGGTGTTCCGCACCTATCGTGTCCCCCAGATGGCGGACATCCCGTTCACCGAGGTGTACTTCGCCGAAACCGCCGACCAACTTGGACCTTTCGGCGCGAAGTCGATGTCGGAGTCACCCTTCAACCCGGTGGCGCCCGCACTGGCCAACGCCATCCGTCGGGCCCTCGATGTCCGCCCGTACGAGACGCCCATGTCGAGAGACCGGATCTGGCGTCTCACGCATCCCGAAGCCGTCGAGAAAGAACCGACGTAATGGTGTGACAAACACCCTAAAAATGATTGGTAAACCCGAGTCTCGTTCCCTCACGAGTTGGCGCCCAACTCATTTCATTTGAGAGTTCTTTTCGGGACCAGATATCGAACAGTTCTCCGGAAACCCTGCGAATTCCTCTCGCCGAGTCGCACACTCCTCACTGTCCACAGTCCAGAGGAGGGCGTCATGACACACATTGCACCCGGAGAAGAGCGCGGAACCCTGTCTACCAAGCAGGGAGTCGCCGCGGGGACGTCCATCGGCGCCGCGATCATCCTGATCGTCGTCGGAGTCGTCCAGCTCGCCCAGGGGATCGCCGCGGTCGCCGAAGACGAGGTGTTCATCCGCGGCGTCGAATACGTCTACAAGTTCGATTTCACGACGTGGGGCTGGATTCACATCGTGCTCGGAGCCATCGCCATCATCGTCGGTGCCGGCCTCGTCGGCGGGGCGGGTTGGGCCCGGTTCACCGCCATCGTGATCGCCGGCCTGTCCATCATCGCGAACTTCCTGTGGCTGCCCTATTACCCGTGGTGGTCGATTCTGGTCATCGCACTCGACGTGGTCGTCATCTGGGCCGTCTCGACCTGGAATCCCAGAGCGGAGTACTGACGCCGACCGGCGCTAACCAGTTCATCGCTCGAAACCGCTCTGAGCGCGGTTTCGAGCGATGAAACGCGTAGGTCAGCCGCGCAGGAGTCCCTTGGCGACGTGGGTCACCTGGATCTCGTTGCTGCCGGCATAGATCATGAGCGACTTGGCATCTCGGGCGAGCTGCTCGACCCGGTACTCGGCCATGTAACCGTTGCCGCCGAACAGCTGGACGGCTTCCATCGCGACGTCGGTGGCGGCCTTCGACGAGTAGAGCTTCATCGCCGACGCCTCCGAGAGGCTCAGCGGCTTGCCCGCCTTGCCCCGCTCGATCGCACTGAAGAGCATGTTCTGCACATTGATGCGGGCGATCTCCATCTCGGCGAGCTTGAGCTGGATGAGCTGGAACTGGGCGATCTCCTGGCCCCACAGCTTGCGCGTCTTGGCGTAGTCGATCGACAGGCGCTGGGCCTCGTTGATGATGCCGAGCGAGAGCGCGGCGATTCCGACGCGTTCGGCGGTGAAACCGGCCTTGGCACCTTCGGAACCGCGCGAATCCTGACCGGTGTCCTCGGTCTCGCCGAGCAGACGGTCCTTGCCGACCCGGACGTTGTCGAAGAACAGCTCACCGGTGGGCGAGCTCATCATGCCCATCTTCTTGAACGGCTTGCCCTGTGTGAGGCCCGGCATGCCCTTGTCGAGGACGAAAGACAGCACCTTGCGGTCACGCATGGGGGTGCCGCTGCCGTCGTCGAGCTTCGCGAACACGACGATGGTGTCGGCGTACGGACCGTTGGTGATGAACGTCTTCTGGCCGTTGAGGATGTAGTCGTCACCGTCGCGGCGAACGGTGGTCTTCATGCCGCCGAGGGCGTCGGACCCCGAGTCGGGTTCGGTGATCGCCCAGGCGCCGACCTTCTCCATGGTGACCAGCTCGGGCAGCCAGCGCTTCTTCTGTGCGAGCGTGCCCTTGCCGCGGATCGTCGAGGCGGTCAGGCCCATGCTCACACCGAGCGAGGCGACGAGTCCCAGACACACACCTGCCAGTTCGATGTTGACCATCATGAACATCGAGCCGCTCATACCGCCGCCGTCGCCGGACGATTTCTTCTTCTCCCCGTTGGCCTCTGCCTCGAGTTCCTTCTCGAGCGCGTCCTTGGCCATCGCGTCGACCCCGAAGGTCGAGAGCAGCTTGCGGGTGATGTCGTACGGAGGCAGCACGCCGGACTCGAGCTCGTCGAGATGTGGTCGGATCTCCTTGTCGATGAACGCGCGCAACGCGTCCCGCACCATCAGATCTTCTTCGGACCACTCGAACATCGTCACTCTCCCCAGACAGTGCCCGCCGGGGGCGAACACGTTTCAGTTTTGCCGACTCAACTGTGTCAGGAGTCACTCGCGATGTCTAGGTACGTCCCCGCGGATCTGTTTCTTCAGGGCGAATTCTCAGGGGCCGGCCAGAAGTAGGAGGTCGCCGGCCGGACCTCGACCCGGAAGTACCCCGCGGCGTCGTCACACAGAAGTGCCTGTGCAACAGGCATCGCCACGACGACCGTCGCCACGTCGGCGTTCAGGGTGTTGCGCCGGTCGTGCACCCGCATCACGAACTCCTCGACGCTCTCGCCGCCGTGGGGCCGGGCCGCCGGGTCGGTGAAGAAGACCGCCAGCTCGCGAGGATCGATCTCCTCGGGCGCCGATCCCGCCCAGGTTCCGACGTCGAGCGTGCGGAGTTCCTCGTCGATCTCGGGGCGACCGCCCAGGAGCCGGACGCTCTCGAGTGTCGCGGGTTCCGGCCCACAGAAGGTCAGGGCCCCGACGACCGACGCCGCCAACGCTTCGATGTCGCGGCGACCGCGGTCGTCGAGGGGCGCTTCACCGCCGAAGCGCACCGATCGGTTGGGACCGGTGCGCCCGGCGGTGATGATCTGCATGAATCAAGGCGCTCAGCTCTGGGCGGCGTCGACCGTCCGGGAGGTGGCCGGGCTCTCCGACCGCGCCATCGCGCCGAGGACCAGCGCGAAGGTCACCGTCAGCACCGTCCAGAGGATGACCTGGTTGGTGATCGTGTACACGCGGAAGTCGGCGACGACGTCCGCGGGGAAGCCGGGGAACACGATCTGGCCGGCGTCGTTGCGCACCGGCTCCGGCACCTCGCTGAACGTCGGCAACAGCGCGATGGTGATGCCGACCGCGATCACGTACGCGGCGCCGCCCACCACGGCCGACACCAGTCCGCCGATCCGCGGCCGCAGCCACAGCGCGAGAACGACGGCCACGATCATCAGCACGACCGACACGATGGTGACGGTCAGGAATGCACCCGTCCGTTCCCCGATCGTGTCGTCGTCCCCGACCGCGGGCGGGTTGGCCGGGTAGGCGAAGAACGGCACACCGAAGACGGCGACGAAACCGATCGCCCCGAGGGCCCCGGCGACCGCCCGGGCGTCGACGGCCGGATACCGATTGCCCAGGTGGCTCCACAGCACGGTGAAGGCAACTGCGAAGAACGCCCCCATGCACAGGGCGAACACCAGGTTGCCGACTCCGGCGCCGAGGTTCTCCTGCATCGCGCGGGTGAAGACCTCACCACCCTCGCCGTGTGAATGACCGCCGGCTGCGTGAGCCAGCGCCTCTTCGGCTTCCGAGCGCTCGCCCTCGTAGTCGACGGCCTTCGACACCACGGGTTCGAGATAGAACCGCGCGAAGACGAACGAGATGATTCCGGCGATCAGGCCCGAGAGCAGACCTGCGCCGATGAATTTCTTCTCCATGTGAACTTGTCCCTACCTCTTCGGTCAGGCCGACTCAGTGGCAGGGAAAGCCGAGGAAGTGGCGGGAGTCGTGCACGAACTCGTGCACATAGGTGTTCTCGCCGAACACCGACACGACCCCCTGGTCGTAGCCGAGGAAGTAGTAGGCGAGCCCGGCCAGGAGGACCGTGAGGCTCAGCCAGAGCGCTGCGCTCGCGACCGAGAGATTCGGTACCGCCAGGGCGCGCGGAGAGGGTTTGACTGCTTCGGACGTACGGGGACCCGTCATGGGATTGTCCTTTCGCCGATCTCGCGTCGGAGAGTTGTGGATCAGATACCGCCGGCACGGCATCCTGACTCACGTCTTCTCTGGGGCACCGTCGAATCCCTCGACCGCGTCCCCGAGTCGGCGTTCACAGTGGCGCGACCGTTCCGGATTCTCACCGGATTCCCCGTACAGGCGTGTGTCGACTGTATACCCCGACCTGTCACACATGTGAGACATAGTGGATAGATGCCCCGCCCCTCTGTTCTCGATCGATTCACCGCCCCCACCCGGCGATGGTTCACGGGAGCGTTCACCAAGCCGACCGCAGCCCAGAAGGGCGCCTGGACCTCGATCGCCGACGGAGCGAACACCCTCGTCATCGCCCCGACCGGCTCCGGCAAGACCCTCGCGGCATTCCTGTGGGCGCTCGACCGACTCGCCGCCGACCCCGGTGAGCGCCGTCCGGGCACCAAGGTCGTCTACATCTCGCCGCTCAAGGCCCTCGCCGTCGACGTCGAGCGCAACCTGCGCGCACCGCTCACCGGGATCACGCGCGCGGCGCAGGAACTCAACCTCCCCGAACCGAACATCACGGTCGGCGTCCGCTCCGGCGACACCTCGGCCGCCGACCGCCGCGCGCTGGTGAAGACCCCGCCCGACATCCTGATCACCACGCCGGAGTCGCTGTACCTCATGCTGACCTCCGCGGCACGGGAGAGCCTCACCGACGTGGAGGCGATCATCGTCGACGAGGTCCACGCGGTCGCCGCGACCAAACGCGGCACACACCTCGCACTCACCCTCGAACGCCTCGACGAGCTGCTCGACAAGCCCGCGCAGCGGATCGGACTGTCGGCGACCGTCCGGCCGCCCGAGGTGGTCGCCGGGTTCCTCTCCGGGTCGGCGCCCTGCCAGGTGGTCAAGCCCAAGGCCGACAAGACCTTCGATCTCCGCGTCGACGTGCCGGTCGAGGACATGGCGAACATCCCGCCGGCACCCGGCCCCGAGGGTGCGGACTCCGCCGAGCTCGACGACGCCTTCTCCCCCACGGCCGGGTCGCTGTGGCCGTACGTGGAGGCGTCGATCGTCGACCAGATCGAGGCCAACCGGGCGACCATCGTGTTCGCGAACTCCCGGCGCCTCGCCGAGAAACTGACCGCTCGGCTCAACGAGATCCACGCGGAGCGGCAGGGCGTCACGACCGAGGCCACCGCCAACCCGACGGTCGCGGGTGGGGCTCCCGCCTTCGTGATGGGCAGCGGCGCGAGTTCCGGTGCCGAGGCCGTCCTCGCGCGGGCGCACCACGGCTCGGTGAGCAAGGAGCAGCGCGCGCAGATCGAGGACGACCTCAAGGCCGGTCGCCTGTCCTGCGTCGTGGCGACCAGCTCGCTCGAACTCGGCATCGACATGGGAGCAGTCGATCTGGTGATCCAGGTCGAGGCCCCGCCGTCGGTGGCCAGCGGCCTGCAGCGCATCGGTCGCGCCGGCCACCAGGTCGGCGAGATCAGCCAGGGCATCCTCTACCCCAAACACCGCACCGACCTGCTGCACTGCACGGTCACCGTCGGCCGCATGCTCGACGGCGCGATCGAGGAGATCAAGGTTCCCCAGAACCCCCTCGACATCCTCGCGCAGCAGACCATCGCAGCCGCCGCCGTCGACGATCTCGAGGTCGACCACTGGTACGAGGTCGTGCGCCGCGCGGCGCCCTACCGCGATCTCGGGCGCGGGGTCTTCGACGCGACCCTCGACCTCATCGCCGGGCGCTTCCCCTCCGACGAGTTCGCCGAACTGCGGCCGCGGGTCAACTGGGACCGCGACGCGGGCGTGATCACGGGACGCCGAGGCGCCCAACGACTCGCCGTGACCTCCGGCGGCTCGATCCCCGACCGCGGGCTCTTCGGCGTCTTCATGGTCGGCGAGAAGTCAACGCGCGTAGGCGAACTCGACGAGGAGATGGTCTACGAGTCGCGGGTCGGCGACGTGTTCGCCCTCGGCGCGACCAGCTGGCGCATCGAGGACATCACCCACGACCGCGTCCTGGTGTCGCCGGCTTTCGGGCAACCCGGCCGGCTGCCGTTCTGGATCGGCGACGCCATCGGGCGGCCCGCCGAACTGGGTGCGGCGATCGGTGCGTTCACCGGGGCCATCGCCGATCCCGGCAAGCTCGACACCCATGCCGAACGGTTGGGACTCACCGAGAACGCCCGCACCAACCTCGCCACCCTCATCGCCGAGCAGCGCGAGGCGACCGGTCACCTCCCCACCGACCGGACGCTCGTCGTCGAACGGTTCCGCGACGAACTCGGCGACTGGCGCGTCATCCTGCACTCGCCTTACGGCCTGCGCGTCCACGCGCCGTGGGCGAGCGCCATCTCCCAGCGACTCCTCGCGACGCTGGGCATCGAGGGCGCCACCACCGCGTCCGACGACGGGATCATCCTGCGTCTCCCCGACACCGACGACGCTCCCCCGGGTGCCGACGTATTCCTCCTCGATCCCGACGAGGTCGAGCAGCTCGTCACCGACGGCCTCGCCGACTCGTCGATGTTCGCGTCACGGTTCCGCGAATGTGCCGCTCGCGCACTGCTTCTGCCGCGGCGCGATCCCGGCCGGCGCGCGCCGCTCTGGCAGCAGCGCCAGCGCAGCGCCCAATTGCTCTCCGTCGCATCGAAGTTCCCGGACTTCCCGATCGTGCTCGAGGCGGTTCGCGAGTGCCTGCAGGACGTGTACGACCTCCCGGCACTGCTCGATCTGCTCGGCCGCATCCGGTCACGCCGCATTCGCGTCGTGGAGACCGAGACCCCGAGTCCGTCGCCGTTCGCGGCGTCGCTGCTGTTCGGCTACGTCGGCGCCTTCATGTACGCCGACGACGCTCCACTCGCCGAACGCCGGGCGGCTGCACTGTCCCTCGACACCAGCCTCCTCGCACAACTGCTCGGCCGGGTGGATCTCCGCGAACTGCTCGACCCCGGGGTCATCGCCGAGGTCATCGCCCGCCTGCAACGTCTGTCCCCCGAGCGGCAGGCGCGTGACGCCGAGGACGTGGTCGACCTGCTCCGCTGGCTCGGACCCCTGACCACCGAAGAGGTGGGGGAACGATACCGGGGAGAAGCAGCAGTGGCCGATGTGCTGGCCGACCTGCACCGCAGCGGACAGATCATCTCGATCAACCACAACCGGCGCGCGCTGTGGGCATCTATCGACGACACCGCACGGCTGCGCGACGCCCTCGGGGTCCCGGCGCCGATGGGCATCCCGGCCGCCTACCTCGAGCCGGTACCTGACCCGGTGGGCGATCTCATCGGGCGCTACGCCCGCACCCACGGGCCGTTCACCGTCACCGACGCGGCGGCGTCCCTTGGGATCGCCACCGCGGTCGTCCGCGACACCCTGGCCCGCCTGGCCACGGAACGGCGCGTCGTCGAAGGCGATTTCCTGCCCGAGACCGGCACCGCCGATCCGGCTCAGGGCGCGTCACCGACCACCCAGTGGTGTCACACCGACGTCCTCGGTCAGATCCGGCGCGGGTCGCTCGCGGCGAGCCGGGCCGAGGTCGCGCCGGTCGGCACCGAGGTGCTCACCCGCTTCCTCGTGGAATGGCAGCACGGTTCGCCCGGCACCCAGCTGCGCGGGATCGACGGCGTCGCGACCGTCATCGACCAGTTGGCCGGGTACCCGCTGCCGGCGTCGGCCTGGGAGTCGTTGATCCTGCCCGCGCGTGTCTCCGATTACGCCCCGTCCATGCTCGACGAACTGCTGAGCAGTGGCGAGGTCGTGTGGTCGGGGCACGGCCGCATCGGCAACGCCGACGGCTGGGTGGCCCTGCACCCGGCCGACGTGGCCGCCTTCACCATCGCCGAGGCCGACACGATCGACACCACGACCGTGCACGACGCGATCACCACCGCGCTGCAACCCGGTGGCGCACTGAGGTTCCCGCAGATCGCCGGGGACATCAGCACCGGCACCACGACGCCGGCCGCGGACATCGAGTCGGCGCTCTGGGACCTGGTCTGGGCGGGACAGGTCAGCAACGACACGTTCGCGCCCGTCCGTGCACTGCTGCATCCGCGGCGCAACCCGACGACGCCACGGTCGGCGCCCGCGCACCGCGCCCGGGGTCGGGCACCCCGGCTCCGCGCCGGCCGCCTCTCCGCGCGATACCTGACCGAGCACGCATCCGGACCGCCGGTGTCGCCGACCGCGAGCGGACGCTGGTTCGCGCTGGACCGGTCCGAGATCGACTCGACCATCGCCACGCAGGCCCTGTGCGACCAACTGCTCACGCGGTACGGCGTGATCACGCGGGGCAGCGTCGTCGCCGAGGAGGTGACCGGCGGTTTCGCCCGGGTCTACAAGGCACTCACCGTCTTCGAGGACAACGGCCAGGTCCGCCGCGGCTACTACGTCGACGGTCTCGGCGGCGCACAGTTCGCCTCCCCGGCCACCGTCGACGAGTTGCGGCGTCACGCTCTCCCCGACCGCAAGCCACCGCGCGAGGCGACCATCCTCGCCGCCACCGACCCGGCCAACCCGTACGGTGCGGCGTTGGAGTGGCCACGATCCCGCGACGCCGACGCCGGACACCGCCCGGGCCGTAAGCCGGGTGCCCTGGTGGTGCTCGTCGACGGCGACCTCGTGTGCTTCGTCGAGCGGGGCGGCAAGACGCTGCTGACATTCACCGACTCGATCCCGTCGCTGGAATCCGCCGCCGGTGCGCTGGTGGCCCTGGTACGCGCCGGCCGGATCTCCCGGCTGACGATCGACCAGATCGACTCGGAGCCGGTGCGCGCCACCGATTTCGGCAAGGTTCTCGTCGAGGCCGGTTTCGCCACGACGCCGCGCGGCATCCGACTCCGGTACGGGACCCATGCCTGAGGGCGACACCGTCTTCGCCGCGGCCGCCCGGCTGCGTCAAGGGTTGGCGGGACACACCCTCACCTCGACGCAGTTCCGTATACCGTCGCTGGCGACGTCGGACCTGTCGGGACGGACCGTCGTCTCCGTCCGGTCGCGGGGCAAGCATCTGCTCATCGACGTCGGCGAGAGTGAGCCCGGTGCGGGCGACGCGCTCAGCATCCATTCGCATCTCAAGATGGAAGGTGTCTGGCACGTCCATCGCCGGGGCCAGAAGTGGCGCCGCCCCGCCTATCAGGCGCGCGCCGTCCTCCGCACCGACGACACCGAGGCGGTCGGCTTCGACCTCGGCACGCTCGAACTGCTCGCCGACCCGGACGCTGCCCTCGCCTACATGGGCCCGGACCTGCTGGCCGACGACTTCGACCGCGAGGAGGCGATCCGACGCCTCGCCGCCGACCCGGAGCAGACCATCGGCGCGGCACTCCTCGACCAACGGCTGATGGCCGGCGTCGGCAACGTCTTCCGCAGCGAGATCTGTTATCTCCGTGGCGTTCTCCCTACACGCCCGGTCGGCGAGGTGGATCTCGGTCCGATGGTCGACCTCAGCCGACGCCTGTTGTGGGCCAACCGGATGCGCTCGGCCCGGACGACCACCGGCCAGACGTCACCCAACGGACGAATGTGGGTGTACGGCCGCAAGGGACAACTGTGCCGCCGGTGCGCGACGATCATCAGACGCGGCGAGATCCCGTCGACCGGCGGAGATCGATCCATCTACTGGTGCCCGCGCTGCCAGACCTGACACGCAAACCCACCCTTCCTCGGCAAACCCAGCACCTGCCCGGGTGCTGGGTTTGCCGAAAAAGGGTGGGTTTGCGAAGCGGCGTCAGACGGGATAGCGCTCGGGTTCGGGACCGAACTCGAAGCGGCGCGCGGTGATCTCGTCGACGGCGATCTCCACGTAGTTGTATTTCACCGTCGCGATCCACGGACGCAGGGGCAGCTTGTCGGCCGCCTCGATGTCGCCGAACGACGTCAGGATGCGGGCCGTTCCCTTGGCGACGACGCTCCAGCCACCGGTGTCGGTGTGGGCGTCGGTCTCGAACGCCGCCCGGTCGTTCACGACGAGTTCGGAGAGCTTCGTCCCCTCGCCGGTGCGCAGGGTGATCTTGCCGTCCGCGGCATGATAGTTGACGGGGAAGATATCGGGTGAACCGTTGACGCTCAACGCGATACGACCCAACTCGGCGGAGCCGAGCAGTTCCCACGCCTCGTGCGGGCCGAGGACCTGAACCGGAGTCTCTGTCATGACCAGTCCCTTCTCTCCCCCACTCTCGATCCTGCCGCGGGACAGTGGGATCGAACAGAGACCAACGACCCACCTGTCCGGGACACAATGTCACCGAACCGGTGGGTCCGACGATCTCACTCGGGGACGGGCACCGGTTCCAGGATCTCCGACCGCGCCTCGGGGGCGGCGGCGCGCAGTGCGTCGGCGGAGTCGTCGTCGGGCTGTTGCTGCGAGGCAACCTCGGCCTCGACCCGGGCGATGTAGGTCGCGACCTCGAAGTCGCGTTGTTCGGTGGTCCAGTCCAGGATCGGTGCGAGCAGGTCCGCAACCTCGTCGGCGCAGTCGACGCCGCGGTGTGAGTACTCGATCGCGATGCGGGTCCGCCGGGCCAGGACGTCTTCGAGATGCAGTGCGGCCTCGTCGATCGCGGCGTAGACCACTTCGACGCGCAGGTACTGCGGCGCAGCAGCCAGCGGCGCGAGCAGCGACCTGTCTTCCTGGGCGTAGTAGAGCACGTCGTCGATGAGCGAGCCGTAGCGGTTGAGGAGTCGCCGAATCCGATACGGGTGCAAGCCGTATCGCTGCCCGAGATGCTCGCACTGGTTGATCAGCGCGAAGTAGCCGTCCGCACCGAGCAGCGGCACCCGCTCGGTGATCGACGGCGCCACCCGGGTGGGGATGAAGTCGTTGCACGCGTCGACGGCGTCGGCGGCCATGACCCGGTAGGTGGTGTACTTGCCGCCCGCGATCGACACCAGACCCGGCGCCACGGTGGCCACGGCGTGCTCGCGCGAGAGCTTCGACGTCTCGTCGTCCTCACCCGCCAGCAGCGGTCGCAGGCCGGCGTAGACGCCTTCGATGTCGTCGTGGTTCAGTTTGGTGACCAGCACCTCGTTGACGCGTTCGAGGATGTAGTCGATGTCGGCCCGGGTGGCGGCCGGATGCGCGAGGTCGAGGTTCCAGTCGGTGTCGGTGGTGCCGATGATCCAGTGCGTCTCCCACGGGATGACGAACAGCACCGAGTTGGCCGTGCGCAGGATGATCGCGGTCTCGCTGACGATCCGGTCGCGCGGGACCACGATGTGCACGCCCTTCGACGCGCGCACCTTGAAGTGTCCGCGCTGCTTGGACAATGCCTGCACCTCGTCGGTCCACACTCCGGCGGCGTTGATGACGCAGTGGGCGCGCACCTCGGTGACGTCGCCGTTCTCGGTGTCGCGCACGCGGACCCCGAGGACACGGTCGGATTCGCGGAGGAAACCGGTCACCTGCGTCGAGGTGCGGATGACCGCGCCGTAGTTGGCCGCGGTGCGGGCCACCGTGAGGCTGTGCCGCGCGTCGTCGACAACCGTGTCGTAGTACCGGATTCCGCCGATGAGCGAGCTGCGTTTGAGCGCGGGGGCCACGCGCAGGGCACCCGAGCGGGTCACATGCTTCTGCCCGGGCACCGATTTCGCGCCGCCCATGCGGTCGTAGAGGAAGATTCCCGCCGCGACGTACGGGCGCTCCCAGACCCGCTGCGTCAGCGGATAGAGAAACGGCAGGGGTTTCACCAGGTGCGGGGCCAGCAGTCGCAGCGAGAGCTCGCGCTCCTTGAGTGCCTCACGCACCAGCCCGAATTCGAGTTGCTCCAGGTAGCGCAGGCCGCCGTGGAACATCTTCGACGACCGGCTCGACGTCCCCGAGGCGATGTCGCGGGCCTCGACCAGCGCCACCCGCAGACCGCGCGTGGCGGCGTCGAGTGCGGCACCCACGCCGACCACCCCGCCGCCGATCACGACGACGTCGAACTGTTCCTCACCGAGACGTCGCCACGCTTCGGCTCGGTAGAGCGGGCCCATGTCCGCCGGCCGGTCCGGGTTGAACTCGGTGTTCATGTTCGCCGAGCCTAATTGATCTCGGGCCGCACCACAGCGTGCGACACTGACGGCGTGGGCAGTTCAGGCAAATACGTGGCGGCGATCGACCAGGGCACCACCTCCACCCGGGCGATGATCTTCGACCACAAGGGGCGCGTCGTCGGCGTCGAACAACTCGAACACGAACAGATCTTCCCGCGGGCAGGCTGGGTCGAACACGACGCCGCCGAGATCTGGCGCAACACCCGCCGCGTGGGTGCCGCCGCGCTGGCCTCGGCCGAGCTGACCGCCAAGGACATCGTCGCCTGCGGCATCACCAATCAGCGCGAGACGACGGTGATCTGGGACCGCGAGTCCGGGAAGCCGGTCCACAACGCGATCGTCTGGCAGGACACCCGCACCAGCGACGTGTGCGAAGAACTCGCCGGTGACGTCGGCGTCGACCGCTTCCGCGAACGCACCGGTCTGCCGTTGTCCACCTACTTCGCCGGCCCGAAGGTCCGCTGGCTGCTCGACCACGTCGACGGTCTGCGCGAACGCGCCGAGGCCGGTGAATTGTGCTTCGGCACAATGGATTCCTGGATCGCATGGAACATGACCGGTGGTGTCGACGGCGGGCAGCACGTCACCGACGTCACCAACGCCTCACGCACCATGCTCATGGATCTGCGGACGTTGAGCTGGGATGAGGAGATCTGCGAGGCGATGGGCATCCCGATGTCCATGCTGCCCGAGATCCGCAGCTCGTCCGGCGAATTCGGATCGCTGCGCGGGAACGGCCCACTGCCCGACGTCCCGCTGACCGGCATCCTCGGCGATCAGCAGGCCGCCACCTTCGGTCAGGCCTGCCTGAACCCCGGCGAGGCCAAGAACACCTACGGGACCGGGAACTTCCTGTTGCTCAACACCGGCACCGAGCCGGTGTTCAGCGAGCACGGCCTGCTGACGACGGTCTGCTATCGCATCGGTGACCAGCAGACGCGGTACGCGCTCGAGGGATCGATCGCCGTGACCGGGTCGCTCATCCAGTGGCTGCGCGACAATCTCGGCCTCTTCCCGGTGGCGTCGGATGTCGAGAAGCTCGCCGCGGAGGTCGACGACAACGGCGGCGCGTACTTCGTCCCGGCGTTCTCCGGTCTGTTCGCACCGCGCTGGCGCTCGGATGCCCGCGGCGTGATCGTCGGCCTGACCCGTTTCGTCAACAAGGGCCACCTGGCCCGGGCGGCATTGGAGGCCAGCGCCTTCCAGACCCGCGAGGTAATCGAGGCGATGCAGGCCGACGCCGGCATGGAACTGTCCACACTCAAGGTCGACGGCGGGATGGTGGTCAACGAGCTGCTGATGCAGTTCCAGGCCGACATCCTCGACGTCCCCGTGGTGCGTCCCGTGGTCAACGAGACCACCGCGCTGGGTGCGGCCTACGCCGCCGGCCTGGCCGTGGGGTACTGGGAGAGCGAGGACGAGATCCGCGCCAACTGGGCCGAGGACAAGCGGTGGAAGCCCACGATGGCCGAAGAGGAACGGGACCGCCTGTACGCCGAGTGGAACCGCGCCGTCGACCACAGCTTCGGCCTGGCGTGACCCATGCTTTCGGCGTGACTCAGGCGACGAAGTCGGCGAGGACACCGACGACGCCCGCGCTGCCGCCGAGGGCCGCGGCAGCCTCGTAGGCCGCCTCTCGTAGGGCCGTTCGCGGTGCCTCGGCCGTCGTCGTCACCGACATGGCCGCGAGGACGCAGTCGAGGGCCCGGGCACGCCGGAAGCAGTCGAGCTGGGCGCCGACGTCGCCGCGGCGCTGATGCGCGAACGAGTCGAAGTCATGTTGCGCGGCAACGACTCTCAACGCACCCACGCCCGCCGGGTCGGCGCTGCCCTGCTGGCGCCACTGCCGGATCACGTCGCGGACCTCGGGCGTCGACGCACCCGTCACGTCCATCACCGTCGCGACGAGGAGGTGCAGACACCGGGTGATGTCCTCGTCCGGTACGGCAGAGGCGAGCCGGGCGACACCCCCGGGCAGCCGGTCGACCCGGCTCAACATGTTCGACCCCGCGTGTCCGGCAACGATGTGTCGCCGCCGCCGGTACCCGCGTCGAAGGTGTCCGGCGAACGATCCGGCAGGGTGAGCGCCTCCCCCGGCGCGGGCCGGAAGGCAGGGGTCTCGGACGGGGCCGAAGCCCCTCTGGGAATCCAGTCGCCGATGACCGGCGGCCCGACGAGCGGCAGATCGCCGACGATCTCCGCGCCGTGCTCCCGGTTGTGCAGATAGGGCGCAGCCTTGTGCTGGTCGTCGTTCTCGGCCCCGGGCCGGCGGCCCATCGGCGGCGCGCCGGCCGGGCCCACCGGTGGGGTGATCCCGGCACGCGGTGACGCGGTGCTCGCGGCGGGCGGCGTCGATGCCGCGGGCGTCGCAACCCCCGGCGACGACGGCGACAGTGGGAGCGGCCCGACGACCGGGATCGCCCCTCCGCCGATTCCCGGGCCGGAACCCGCTCCCTCGGAACGGGTTTCGCTCCCGGAACCGGCTCGGCCGGAGCCGGCGAGACCGTGCGGGGCGCTGCCCGGGCTCCCCAGGCCGCCGCGGAGAAGACCGTCGGGGTCGTCGTCGGCGCCGCCACGGCCGGACGAGCCCGACGAGGAAGCCGACAACGGTACCGGGGTGGCCGGGGCGGGTCCGCCGCCCGCCGGGCCCGGAGCCGCACCGTTGGTCGCAACCGGGACCGCGCCACCACCGGATCGGCCGAAGTCCCCGGCGTCGACGGTGTTCGCGGCCTGACCCCGGGGTGCCTCGGAACCCGAACCCGACCCACCTCCGGCGGCGGACACGCCGCCGGAGCCGCGAACCAGATCATCCGGGCCGGTGGGCTCGGGGAGCGAGTGCTGGACCCGTTGCATCGGCGACGAGTACGTACTCGACATGGTGCGGTCCGCCTCGAACCGCACCATCGGTGCGTCCTCGGGATTGTCGCGGAGGTGCTGCTGCAGTTCGCGCAGCCGTCCTTCCTGACCCCGTGTCGCACCGACGATCCCGACCGCGCTGCTCAGTGCCTCGCCGACGACGGTCGCCGTCTCCAGGCTCCGCTGCATGGCGTCGGACAACGACTTCCCCGCCTCGAGAGCGGTGTCGGAGGCACGGCCGCGCAGGTCGTCGTCGAACATCGCCGCCATCCGCTGCGACGCGCGGCGCACCGCGTCGATCGCCTTCAGGATCGTCTCGACGTCACCGGCCGCCTGGCCGGGTTCCATCGTGCGGAGGGTGTCGACGATCTCGTCGATGCCCATGCCGGCCCAGTCGGTTTTTCCACCGCCGAAGGACGGCGCGTTCGAGACGCCCCGGTTGTTCTGGGCGAACGGCCCTGTCACGACAACAGCCCTGTCACGACATCTCCCCCCACGTCGCCGTGCGCCCGGTCCCGGGCGGATTCTCGACGACCCTACCGCGATCGAGGGGACTCGCCGGTTGTCAGTCCAGATCGTCGTGACGGACGAGCTGACGCGCCGCCTCGGTGATGGACCCGGACAGCGACGGGTACACCGAGAACGTCTGTGCGAGATCGCCGACCGTCAGTTTGTTCTGCACCGCGAGGGCCAGCGGGAGGATGAGCTCGGAGGCGTTCGGGGCCACCGCTACGCCACCGATCACCACACCGGTGGCGGGGCGGCAGAAGATCTTCACGAAACCGCGTCGCAGACCGCTCATCTTGGCGCGCGGGTTGGTCGCCAGCGGCAGCATCACGGTGCGTGCAGGGTACTCGCCGGCGTCGATGGCCTTCTGCGACACCCCGACGGTGGCGATCTCGGGACGCGTGAAAATCGCCGACGCAACGGTTTTCAGCTTGATGGGGCTGACGCCCTCGCCCAGTGCGTGGTACACCGCGATGCGGCCCTGCATGGCGGCCACCGAAGCCAGCGGCAGCAGGCCGGTGCAGTCGCCGGCGGCGTAGATGCCGGGTACCGAGGTTCGCGACACCCGGTCCACCTGGATGTAGCCGCTCTTGTCGACCTCGACACCGGCCCGGTCGAGTTCGAGGTTCGCGGTGTTGGGGATCGAGCCGACGGTCATCAGCACATGGCTGCCGGTGACGGTGGACCCGTCGGCGAGATGGGCGGTGACGGTGTCACCGTCGCGGACGACCTTGTCGGCGCGGGCGTGCTTGACGAGTTCGACTCCGCGTTCGGCGAGGGCGTCCTCGAGCACCAGGGCGGCGTCCTCGTCCTCGTGCGGGAGCACGCGGTCGCGGCTCGATACCAGCGTCACCTTCACACCGAGTTCGGTGTAGGCGTGGACGAACTCGGCGCCGGTGACACCCGAACCGATGACGACGAGATGCTCGGGCAGCTCCTCGAGGTCGTAGAGCTGACGCCAGGTGAGGATGCGCTCGCCGTCGGGCTGGGCGTCGGGCAGGATGCGCGGCGACGCACCGGTGGCGATCAGGACGACGTCGCCGTCGAAGCGCTGGGTGCTGCCGTCGGCAAGGGTCGCCAGGACGCTGTGCGTCGAGACACCGACCTGTGTCTCGTCGAGCACGGCGGTGCCGGTGACCAGATTGACGCCCTCGCTGACGAGTCGCGACTTGATGTCGGCGGACTGGGCGAAGGCGAGGTCGCGCACACGCTGATGGATCTGCGGGAGCGTGATCAGGGTGTCGTCGGCCTTGATGTTGATGCCGAGGTCGATGGCGCGGCGGACCTCGGTGCGGATGCCGGTGGAGGCGATGAAGGTCTTCGAGGGCACGCAGTCCCACAGCACGCAGGCGCCACCGATGCCATCCGAATCGATCACCGTGATGTCGGCTCCGTACGCGGCCGCGGCGAGCGCCGCCTCATAACCCGCTGGGCCACCGCCGATGATGACGATCCTGGTCACTGTGCACTCCTGTCCTTCACCGGTCTCGCCGCGGCTGCCCTCGTGGGGCACCGCGCGCCCGATGTGGTGTTGTCGAATGGGCGAACTGGCTGGCGCCGGACCGACGGGCGTCCGACTTCAGTGGTGTCCGACGGCAGATCCGACTGGGTCGAGCCCCGCGGGGTGGTGCGTAGCTCTGGTGCGGCGGACCGTCACAGGTGTCGCGCCATGTACCAACCTAGTCCCGATCGTTCCGCAACACTCCATGTGGTGGCCCTGCGTGCGTCGTACGCCACTCCTCCGGCCCTGCCTGTCGCCTTTCAGAGTCGCCGCCGACCCACTAGGCTCCATCCGTGCCTATATACGCCGCGTACGGATCGAACATGCATCCCGAGCAGATGGCGGAACGCGCGCCGCACTCGCCGATGGCGGGTACCGGATGGCTACGCGGATGGCGCCTGACCTTCGGTGGCGGCGACATCGGCTGGGAGGGTTCGCTGGCGACGGTCACCGAGGACCGCGACGATCCCGACGCCCGCGTCTTCGTCGTCCTGTACGACGTGACCACCGAAGACGAGGAACTCCTCGACCGCTGGGAGGGTTCCGAACTCGGCATCCACCGCAAGATCCGCGCCCGCGTCGACACCGCCGACGGCCCGGTACTGGCCTGGCTCTACGTACTCGATGCCTATGAGGGCGGACTCCCCTCGGCCCGCTATCTCGGCGTCATGGCGGAGGCCGCGGAGATCGCCGGTGCCCCTGCCGACTACGTGCAGGACCTGCGGTTGCGTGAGTCGCGCAACGTCGGCCCCGGACCGGGGCCCGTCGAATCCTGAGCCCGACGCCTAGGGCGCGAACGGCGGCGTGAGCTCCGGCGGTTCGCCGGTGGCGCTGCGTGCGTTGAGGACGACGCCCGCGAGGGTGCGGACCCCGATCGCCAGCGCGCGTTCGTCGAGGTCGAAGTTCGGCGAGTGCAGATCGACCTGCGGGCCGAAACCGTCCCACACCCCGAGGCGCGCCATCGCACCCGGGATCTGTTCGAGGTACCAGGAGAAGTCCTCGCCACCGGGTGACTGCGGCGTGGCGGCGACGGCGTCGGGTCCGATCGCGGCGACCGCGCGTTCGAGCATCCCCACGGCGACCTCGTCGTTGACCACCGGCGGCACACCCCGGAAGTAGGAGAGGTCGTAGCGCACGCCGAGCGGCGCGAGGAGCTCACCGACGACGCTGCGGACCAGCGGCTCCAGGGTCGCCCAGGTGCCGTGGTCGCCGGTGCGCACCGTGCCGCGCATCCGGCCTTCCTGCGGAATCGCGTTGGCGGCGCTGCCGGCATTGGCCGCACCCCACACCATGACCGTTCCCGACCGCGGGTCGACGCGCCGCGAGAGCACCCCGGGCAGTCCGGTGATCACGGTGCCCATCGCGTAGATCAGGTCGCCGGTCAGGTGCGGTCGGGACGTGTGCCCGCCTGCGGAGTGGAGCTGCAGGTCGATGTGGTCGGCTGCCGAGGTCAACGGACCCGACCGCAGGCCGACGGTGCCGACGGGCAGACGCGGATCGCAGTGCAGGGCGAAGATGCGCCCGAGGCCGCTGGTCACGCCGGCCTCGATGGCGTCGAGCGCACCGCCGGGCATGACCTCCTCGGCCGCCTGGAAGATCAGTCGGACCCCCACCGGGAGCGGTCCCGCCGAGGCCAGGAGCTTGGCCACGCCGATCAGGATCGCCGTGTGGGCGTCGTGTCCGCAGGAGTGCGACGCCCCCTCGACCGTCGAGGTGAACGGGAGGCCCGTGTGTTCGGTGACCGGCAACGCGTCCATGTCGGCGCGCAGACCGATCCGCGGTTCGCCGGCCGGCCCGAGGTCACAGACGACGCCGGTGCCCAGCGGGAGCCGACGCGGGTCGAGGCCCGCGGCCGACAGTTCGGCCATCACCAGTTCGGTGGTGCGCACCTCCTGCCGGGACAGTTCGGGATGGGCGTGGATGTCACGGCGCCAGGCGACGAGATCGGGGGCGTGGTCGGCGAGCCACGCATCGATGATCCTCGACGCGTCCGGCTGACTCTCGGCCATCACGCCGGTCACGACAGGACTCCGGCGGGTGTCGGAACGGCGAGATCGGCGAGCAGTGGTCCGCGGAGTCCCCGCTTGATCAGCGCGAGGTTGGGCCCCACGGTCGCCGCGCGGGCGGCGGCGACCTCGGCGGCGCGGGCGGTCAGTCGATCCGCCTCGACCGCCTCGTCGACGATGCCGGCTGCCACCGCGTCGGCGGCGCCGTACCGCCGGCTGGTGTACATCGCCTCGGTCGCGGTCCGGTCGGTGAGTCGTGTGCGCAGAAGCGTCGACATTCCACGGGTGAACGGCATGTTCAGGGCCGCCTCGGGTAACGACCAGAAGCCGCGCTCGGTGCGCATGACCAGGTGGTCGGCGCAGAGGGCGAGCATGGCGCCGGCACCGAAGGCGTGACCGTTGACCGCCGCGACCGTCGGCACCGGGAGGGTGAGGAACGTGGCGTACAGCGCGTGCACACGGTCGAGGTACGCGGGCAGCTGATCCGGCGCGGCGAAGATGTGGTCGGTGTCGAGCCCGTTGGTGAAGAACTTGCCGGTCGCGGTCAGCACCAGCGGGCGTTTCGGGTCGGCGCTCACCTCAGCGAGCAGCCGTTCCACCTCGTCGAGCCATTCCAGACGGAAGCGGTTCTCGGGGTTCGACTCGTCGAGCTCGGCGCCCTTGGCCCCGAGATGGAGTTCGACGACCTCCCCGACCTCGTTGAGATATGGCATGAAAAGACCTTATCGCTCCGCGGCGCGTCCTCTCCCGGCACGGCGCTCGCACAGCGCCGCAGTGCCGCACCGGCGTCGGGGTCACCGTTTAGGGTTGGCGCATGGATCCCACTGCCGACGCCGACGCCGCGGCCCTCGTCGCGGCCGCCACCATTGCCGCCGAGACCGACGCCGCCGCACACGATGTGGCCGTGATCCTCGGTTCCGGTTGGGCCCCGGCGGCCGACGCGTTCGGTGCACCGATCCGTTCGCTGCCGATGTCGTCGATCCCCGGCTTCACCCCGCCCCAGGCCGCCGGCCACGGCGGCGTGATCCATTCCGTTCGGGTCGGAGACCGTCGAGTCCTTTTGATGCTCGGCCGGATTCACGCCTACGAGGGCCACGATCTGGCGCGGGTCGTACATCCGGTGCGGACCGCGGCGGCGGCCGGCGTCCACACCGTCGTGCTCACCAACGCGGCCGGCGGTCTGCGCGAGGACATGTCGGTGGGCCAGCCGATCCTGATCTCCGATCACCTCAACCTGACCGCGCGTTCCCCGCTGGTCGGCGCACAGTTCGTCGACCTCGTCGACGCCTACTCCCCCCGCCTGCGCGGGATCGCCCGGCGCGTCGACCCCTCCCTCGCCGAGGGTGTGTACGCCGGCCTGCCGGGACCCCACTACGAGACCCCCGCGGAGATCCGGATGCTCCGCACGATGGGCGCCGACCTGGTCGGCATGTCGACGGTGCACGAGACCATCGCCGCACGCGCCGCCGGACTGGAGGTCCTCGGGGTCTCGCTGGTCACCAACCTGGCCGCCGGAATGACCGGCGAACACCTCAGTCACGCCGAGGTGCTCGAGGTCGGGCGCGCATCGGCGACGCGTATGGGCGAATTGCTCGCCCAGATCATCGGCGAACTGTAGAACCGATCCCGGCGGCGATTCCTCCCCCGACGAGTCCCGACAGAACTCGAGGTGCACCATGACCTACCCACCCGACGGCTCCGGCGGTTATCCGCCCGGCGGGTACCCGGGCGCCTACGGGCCGGGTGGCCATCCGCAAGGTCCGCCGCCGCCACCGCCACGCTCCCCGTGGACGTCGCCCGCGGTCCTGGTGGCCATCGGCGCCGGCGTCCTGCTGGTGGTCGCGGGCGTGCTGGCCGCGTTCCTGCTGATCCCCGCCGACGAGGAGTCCACCGACACGGCGGCCGCGAGCTCCACGACCACGACCTCGGAGCCGCCCACGATCACGAGCACGGTCACGCAGGCCCCGCCGCCGACCCCGACCACCATCACGACGACGCCGTCGCCGCCTCCGAACCGTCCGGCCCCGACCGTGTCGGGCGCGGACTGGCAGGGGTTCGTCACCGGACCGCGCTGCAACGCCGCCGATGACCCGGCGGTCGCGATCGGTCAGACCTCGCGGTCGCGCGTGGTCATCTGCCAGGTCGGCAACCAGACGGGTCGTTGGTACTACAAGGGACAGGCACCCGAAGGCGGCATCGAACTGCAGTTCCCGACCCGCGTCGGCAACACCTTCGAGGCGAGCAACGGCGCCGTCCGCTACCTGGTGTCCCCGTCGAGTCTCACCATCGTGGAGGGCGGTTCGGTACTGGTGAACGAGCCGATGCTCGCCTACTGGTCGTCGCTGGGCTGAACCACAGCAATCGAACGGCGCGGGGTCTCCGTCAGCGCGGGCCGAACTGACGGTCGCCGGCGTCGCCGAGTCCCGGGACGATGTAGTTCGCGTCGTCGAGGCCCTCGTCGATCGCGGCCACGACCAGACGGCACGGATGGCCCGCTTTCTCGAGCAACTCGACGCCCTGGGGTGCCGCGACAACACAGATCGCGGTGATGTCGGTGGCGTTGCGCGCGACGAGCAGTTCGATCGTGTGCAGCATCGAGCCGCCGGTCGCGAGCATCGGGTCGAGGACGAAGACGGGCAGTCCGGAGAGGTCCTCGGGTAGGGACTCGAGATACGGCACCGGCTGGGCCGTCTCCTCGTCGCGGGCGATGCCCACGAATCCGACCCGGGCCTCGGGCACCATCGCATGCGCCTGCTCGACCATCCCGAGGCCGGCGCGCAGGACCGGGACCAGCAGCGGCGGCGTGGCCAGCCGCGATCCGGTGTGCGGGACGAGCGGCGTGTTGATCTGCACGTCCGTTTTGGGCGCAGCGGCGAGCGCCTCGTAGATCAGCATCTGGGTGAGATCCGAGAGTGCCGCACGGAATCCGGCGTTGTCGGTGGTCTCGTCCCGCATCGTCGTCAGACGGGCGGCGGCGAGAGGATGGTCGACGATGAGGCGTTCCATGGCGACCACACTATTTCCTGAACCCCACGGGCGTGTGCATCGAGGTACCGCGCATCGCCACCGGTCGGGGTTCGCCCGCATTCGATGGAACCGAACCGGCGCCCACCGCGTCAGAAACCCATGAGCCCGCGATCCACCGCCCCATCCGCCGTCCTCTCCCCTCCCGGGTCCGCCCGGCCAACCGAACTGATGACGGAATCAGCAGCGCTGCAAGAGTTCTCGTCGGCGCACTGCACCGCGAGCGTGCTGGTCGGCGATCAGGCCCGCAGTGACGAGGCAGCTCTGGTCGATCTCGCGATCACGTTCGGGATCATCGGGGCGGAGTTTCTCGCCGCGGTCGTCGAGTTCCTCCGCATCCACCGGAGCAACCTCGAGACGACGGCGTCGCGGCAGGACGACGTCGCCTCGGCCACCCGCCGCGCCGACGACACCTACCTCGCGTGCGACTGCGCGGCCGCGGACCGGGGGTTCACTCTCTGATGCTCGACGCCGCCATGTTCGTCGGACCACTACGTCAACTCGTTGCAGCACTGGGCACCGGCATCCTCGCCCCCGGCAATCCGGCGGAGACGATCCGTGCCGCCGCGAGTGCGGTCGACGCCGCACGCCGTGGATCGTCTGCCGCCACCGAAGCGGTGCGCACGCACTGGGAGGGTTCCGGCGCGACCGCGGCCGTCGATGCCGCAGGAAGACTGCAGCAGAGCATGGGCACGCTGGCCGACGACGCCGATGACTTCGCCCGCCTCGTCGAGAGCGCCGGCGGGAAGGTGCAGACGGCGTCGAACCAACTCCTCGGCCTGGTGGATTCACTCGAACGTCGGGCCCGCGCCTTCGGGAGCGAGTTGTTCACCCCGGCCGGCCTGCTGACGATGCTGCCGATGGCGGCCGAGCATCTCGGCCGCGGTCTCGCGATCGTCGCTCGCACACGCGCCGACCTCCGTTCCGACTCCGACGCGATGGCGGCCCTCGGGCGGCGGATCGCACCCGCACCGGTCACGACCATCGGCGACCGGACGTCCGGTGAGCACCTGTCGGTGCCGCCGGTGTCCGGAGGCGTGCCGATCACGCTCCCCGACGGTTCGGTGGCCCACGCGCCGAACGAGCGGGCGGCGAAGGCGGTGCGCGCCGCACTGAGCCAGCGGGGTGTTCCTTATCTCTGGGGCGGGACGACGCCCGCCGGTTTCGATTGCAGCGGTTTCACCAGATGGGCCTATCGGCAGGCCGGTCTCGAACTCCCCCGCCTGGCCCAGGATCAAGACACCGCCGGAATCCGCGTGTCACAGGCACAGTTACAGCCCGGCGATCTCGCCGTGTGGTCCGGGCACGTGGCCATGTACATCGGCAACGATCAGATGATCGAGGCCGGCGACCCGGTCGGCGTCTCACCGGTTCGGACGACCAATCTCGACCAGACCTTCGAAGGATTCTTCCGGCCCCGATGACGAGGTGGCACGAATACCGTTCGGCCTCTGTGGGGGCACTACTGGATCCACGGCGATCAATCGCTAGGCTGTGTCCCCATGGCCGGAGACATCGTCCCGATTGAGCTCGGACTCACCGACGGAAACAGCTTCACCCTGTGGGCACCCCGCTGGCGGGAGGGTGACGACGAGTGGGAGGCGTTCCTCGGTCTCGACGAGGATCTCTACGTCCTGCCCGGCGTCGCCGAGCTCGCGGCCTTCGTCCGCACCAACGACGACAACGACCTCGTCGAGCACCCGGCGTGGCCGACCATCGTGGGCGTGCAGGCCGAGGAGCTGATCCCCGACGAGCGCCACACCTACGACCTGGTGGGCGTGCCCGAGCTCGCCGCCGAGGATCCGACCCCCGAGGTCATCGCCGAACTCGAGGACGCGCTCGAGATCGTGCGCATCCTGGGCGAGGTCTGCGAACTGACCGCGATCACGAAGTTCTTCAACGGCAACCCGATCCTGGGTGCGGTCACCACCGGCACCCGCAACTTCGAGGGCCGCGAAGGCCTCGACCTCTGGGTCCGCATCGGCCGTCTGATCGCCAAGCACTGGGACGACGTGCTCGACGCGATCGACGAGGTCATCACCACGCCGAAGGTCGACGCGAAGGCCGTCGAGACCGCCGAGGCCGAACTCGAGGCCGCCGCCTCCGCCGAAGACGAGGACGAGCCGGACGACGACGACATCGAGATCGTCGAGACCGCGGGCGTCGTCGTCGACGAGGCCGAGGACGACGAAGACGATGATGAGGACGACGAGTACGACGACGACGATTTCTGGGCGTCGGTCGGCATCGACCCGATCAAGATCGTCACGAGCGGCAACGAGTACCTGACGCTGCGCTGCTACCTCGGCGACGACCCGGTGTTTCTCGGCACCAAGGGCAAGATCTTCGTGTTCACCTCGGCGCGCTCGCTCTCGCGTTTCCTCGCCGACGACAACACCCACGATCTGGCCGAACTGTCGACGTTCGAGGACGTCCGCACCGAGGCCACCAACGGCTCACTCGAGTTCGACGTGATCGACGACAACGTGTACGTGCTGCCCGGCCTCGCCGAGGACATCGCCGACGGCCCGCGCCGCATGGACCGCGACCAGCTCGACCTCGCCGTCGAACTGTTCACCGACGCAGCCGACTACGCCGGCGACGACACCGTCAACGAGGCCCTGGGTACGTCAACTCCCCTCGGTTGGTTCGTCGACTACACCGTCAATCCCGACCCGAAGCGGATGGCCCCGAGCGGACCGTTCGACAACGAGGCCGAGGCCTGGCGGGCGCTCGAGCACGACTTCGAGACCCGGCTCGTGAAGAAGGGCTGATCCGTCCCCGCTCCTTGAGTGGCCCCGGCTCGTCCGAAAGGGCTGATCCGTCCCCGCTCCTTGAGTAGCCCCGGAGCGTGCGGAGGGGCGTATCGAAAGGAGTTCTGATCGGTATCGAGGTCAGCCCGACCCGAGCAGCACCGCGTAACCCGGCTTGATCACGTCGTCGATGACCGCGAGCCGTTCGTCGAAGTGGATGAACGCCGACTTCATGGCGTTGACCGTGAAACGTTCGAAATCGGCCCAGCCGTAACCGAATTGGTCGGCGAGCAGACCGAACTCCTTGCTCATCGTGGTGTCGCCCATGAGCCGGTTGTCGGTGTTGACCGTGACCCGGAACCGGAGCCGGGCCAACACGTTGAACGGGTGCTCGGCGAGCGAGGCAACCGCCCCGGTCTGCACATTCGAACTCGGGCACAGCTCGAGCGGAATCCGCTTGTCACGCACGATGTTCGCGACCAGACCGAGCTTCGCGCCGGCGAAGGAGTGAGCGGCGAGGTCGACGCCCTCGGGTAGTTCGATGTCGTCGAAGACCCGAACCCCGTGGCCGAGACGGTCGGTGCCGCAGAAGCCGATGGCCTCATGGATCGACGGCAGGCCGAACGCCTCGCCCGCATGGATGGTGAACGGCGCACAGTTGGCGCGCATGTACTCGAAGGCGTCGAGATGACGGGTCGGCGGGTGACCGGCCTCGGCACCGGCGATGTCGAAGCCGACGACGCCGCGATCCCGGTAGCGCACCGCGAGTTCGGCGATCTCCCGTGAGCGCGCCGCGTGCCGCATCGCGGTGACCAGACAGCGGACGATGATCGTCTTCCCACGCTCGGCGGCGATCCGCTCGCCGTCTGCGAATCCGCGCAGCACCGCCTCCACCACCTCGTCGAGGGTGAGTCCGGCCTCGAGATGCTGTTCCGGGGCGTACCGGACCTCGGCATAGACGACGTTGTCGTCGGCGAGGTCCTCCACGCACTCGCGTGCCACCCGCTCGAGAGCGTCGACGGTCTGCATGACGGCGACGGTGTGGGTGAAGGTCTCCAGATATCGCTCGAGGGAGCCGCTGTCGGCGGCCTCGCGGAACCACCGCCCGAGTCCGGCCGCGTCGTCGACGGGCAGACCGTCGTAGCCGACCTCGTGCGCGAGTTCCAGGACGGTCGCCGGCCGCAGCCCGCCGTCGAGGTGGTCGTGGAGGAGAACCTTGGGCGCGAGGGTGAGGTGCGCCGGATCCAGCGTCGTCATCTTGTGAACCTAACGGAATCGATGATCAGTGGCCGGTCGCCGGCGCCGCTCGTGTCGACGTTTCCGGCCTCGATCCGCACCGCACCGTCGAGACTCGAGCGCGCACCCGCGATCCGGTTCTCATCCTGCGTGTGCAAGGTGAACAGCGGTTGGCCGGCGCAGACACGGTCACCGGGTTTGGCGTGGATGACGACTCCCGCCTCCGCCGACACCGCTTCGCCGGGCTTGGATCGTCCTCCGCCCAGCCGCCACGCCGCATCTCCGACCGCACGCGCGTCCATGTCGGTCATGACGCCATCGCGGTCTGCGAAGACCACGTCCTGATGCCGGGCGACCGGCAGCGGGGCGTCCGGGTCGCCGCCCTGGGCGGAGATCATGGACCGCCAGGAATCCATCGCCCGGCCGTTGGCCAGGTGTTCGGCGGGGTCTGCGTCGGACAGACCCGCCGCGTCGAGCATCTCCCGGGCGAGCGCGAGGGTCAGCTCGACGACGTCGGCCGGCCCACCCCCGGCGAGGACCTCGACCGATTCGGCGACCTCGACGGCATTCCCGACCGCCCGGCCCAGCGGAACGCTCATGTCGGTGATGAGCGCCCGGGTGTCGACCCCCGCGTCGTGCCCGAGTTCGACCATCGTCGACGCCAGCTCGCGCGCGTCGGACTCGTCCGGCAGGAAGGCGCCCGAACCGGTCTTCACGTCGAGGACGAGCGCGCCGGTGCCCTCGGCGATCTTCTTGCTCATGATCGAGGTGGCGAGCAGCGGGATGGACTCGACCGTCCCGGTGACGTCGCGCAGCGCGTAGAGCTTGCGGTCGGCGGGGGCCAGATCCGCGCCCGCGGCGCAGATGACCGCGCCGACGCGTTCGAGCTGGCCGATCATCTCCTCGGTGCTCACCTCGGCCCGCCAGCCGGGGATCGATTCCAGTTTGTCCAGGGTGCCACCGGTGTGGCCGAGACCCCGACCGGACAGCTGCGGCACCGCCACGCCGTACGAGGCGACCAGCGGCGTCAGGGGCAACGTGATCTTGTCGCCGACGCCACCCGTGGAGTGTTTGTCGACCGTGATGAGCCGACGGCCGTCGCGGCGCAGGCCCGTCAGGTCCATCCGCCGTCCGCTGTCGATCATGGCCCGGGTCCACGTCGCGATCTCCCGGCGGTTCATCCCACGGAGATAGATGGCCATCAGCAACGACGACATCTGTTCCGGGGCGACCTCGCCGCGGGTGTACCCGTCGACGATCCACGCGATCTCGGCGTCGCTGAGTTCACCGCCCCCACGCTTGGTGGCGATGACCGAGACGGCGTGGATCACCTCGTCGGCGGCGGGCTCGACCGAGGAGGTCACGAGACGACCTCGGCGATGTCGTCGGGACCGAAGGCGTCGGGCAGGAGGTCGGAGAGGACGCGTGGACCGGACGGGTGGTCGACGAGGAGGTCGCGGCCGCCGTGCTCGAGGAGCACCTGTCGACACCGTCCGCACGGCATCAGGACCTTGCCGGAGGCGTCGGTGACGGTCACCGCACGCAGGGACTTCCCGCCTTGTGAGATCAATTGAGCGGTGAGTGACACCTCGGCACAGATGCCCAAACCGTATGAGACATTTTCCACATTGCAACCTGCCACGACACGGCCGTCAGAGGTGATTCCCGCAGCCCCCACCGGGTAGCGCGAGTACGGGGCGTAGGCATGGGACAACATCTCAGTTGCTTTGTGTCGCAGAACATCCCATTCGATTTCGGTACTCACGCCCACCTCCAGGCAAAGGGTGTAACCAACCGGACATGCGCCGTTCATCGGCGCAAAAGCTTGGGTAAGGCAAACCTAAGTCGTAATGTCTTGTGCCTCAAATCGGTTCGGGCAATTTATCACCGGAATGGGCATGGGTTTAGAGTCTCTTGTCATGGGTCCATGGTCGAGTCGGAGCATGCCGATTCGACGCGTCCATCGACGATGTTGGAGGCCACTTTTCCGATGAGCACCTCGACCGAAGTCGCACCTGACCCGGTGCGTCGACGTTCTCTGTACCGCGGCGACCCGGGCATGTGGTCCTGGGTTCTGCACCGCATCACAGGCGTCACCATTTTCTTCTTCTTGTTCGTGCACGTGTTGGACACCGCGGTCATCCGCGTCGATCCCAACCAGTACGACGAGATCATCGAAACCTACAAGACCCCGATCATCGGTCTCATGGAGATCGCCCTGGTCGCCTGCGTCCTGTTCCACGCCTTCAACGGCGTGCGCCTGATCCTGGTGGACTTCTGGTCCAAGGGCCCCAAGTACCAGCGTCAGATGCTGTGGGTCGCGATGACCCTGTTCGTCGTCGTGTTCGCCGCCGGCGCCATCCGCCTGCTGCAGATCATGTTCAGCCACCTGTAGGAGACACCAGAGATGACCACCTCGGAAGCCACCGGTGTCGCGAAGACCCTCGGCAAGGAACACGACCGTCCGGCCAGCCTGGACAACCCCCGCTCCCCGCGTAAGCCCAAGGGCGGCAACTTCGAGAAGAACGCATGGATGTTCATGCGCTTCTCCGGCCTGATCCTCGTCTTCCTGACGATCGGCCACATGTTCATCATGCTCGCCTGGGACGGCGGCGTGCATCGGATCGACGCCTCGTTCGTCGCCGCGCGCTGGAGCTCGCCCGGCTGGCAGATCTGGGACCTGACCATGCTGTGGCTCGCCCAGCTGCACGGCGGCAACGGCGTGCGCACCGTCATCGCCGACTACTCGCGCAAGGACTCGACCCGCTTCTGGCTGAACGTGCTGCTGGCCGTGTCGATGATCCTGACCCTGGTGCTGGGCACCTACGCGATCCTCACCTTCGACGTCAACAGCGTCGGCTAAAGGAGACCATCAACATGCAGGAACACCGCTATGACGTCGTCATCGTGGGCGCCGGCGGCGCCGGGATGCGCGCGGCGATCGAAGCCGCACCGCGTGCCCGCACCGCGGTTCTGACCAAGCTCTACCCCACCCGTAGCCACACCGGCGCGGCCCAGGGCGGCATGTGCGCCGCACTGGCCAACGTCGAAGAGGACAACTGGGAGTGGCACACCTTCGACACCGTCAAGGGTGGTGACTACCTCGCCGATCAGGACGCCGTCGAGATCATGGCCAAGGAGGCCATCGACGCGGTGCTCGATCTGGAGAAGATGGGTCTCCCGTTCAACCGGACGCCCGAGGGCAAGATCGACCAGCGCCGTTTCGGCGGGCACACCCGCGACCACGGCAAGTCGCCCGTGCGCCGCGCCTGCTACGCCGCCGACCGCACCGGTCACATGATCCTGCAGACCCTGTACCAGAACTGCGTCAAGCACGACGTCGAGTTCTTCAACGAGTTCTACGCACTCGACATCTGCCTCACCGAGAACGAGGACGGCGAGCAGGTCGCCACCGGCGTCGTCGCCTACGAGCTCGCGACCGGCGAGATCCACGTCTTCCACGCCAAGTCGATCGTCTTCGCGACCGGCGGCTCGGGCCGTATGTACAAGACGACGTCCAACGCCCACACCCTCACCGGTGACGGCATGGGCATCGTCTTCCGCAAGGGCCTGCCGCTCGAGGACATGGAGTTCCACCAGTTCCATCCGACGGGCCTCGCGGGTCTCGGCATCCTCATCTCGGAGGCCGTCCGCGGTGAGGGCGGCATCCTGCGCAACGCCGACGGCGAGCGCTTCATGGAGCGCTACGCCCCCACCATCAAGGACCTTGCGCCCCGCGACATCGTCGCCCGCTCCATGGTTCTCGAGGTGCTCGAGGGCCGCGGCGCCGGACCGAACAAGGACTACGTCTACATCGACGTGACCCACCTCGGCGAGGACGTCCTCAACGAGAAGCTGCCGGACATCACCGAGTTCGCCCGCACCTACCTCGGCGTCGACCCGGTCACCGAGTACGTGCCGGTGTTCCCGACGTGCCACTACGTCATGGGTGGCATCCCGACCAACATCAACGGTCAGGTGCTGCGCAACAACGACGAGGTCGTCCACGGTCTGTACGCAGCCGGTGAGTGTGCCTGTGTGTCCGTTCACGGCGCCAATCGCCTCGGCACCAACTCGCTGCTCGACATCAACGTCTTCGGACGCCGCGCCGGCATCGCCGCCGCCGAGTACGCGAACAACGCCGACTTCGCCGAACTGCCCGAGCAGCCGACCGAGATGGTCGACGGCTGGCTGGAGCTGCTCCTGTCGGAGCACGGTCACGAGCGCGTCGCCGACATCCGCACCGAGCTCCAGGCGTCGATGGACGCCAACGCATCGGTGTTCCGGACCGAGGAGACCCTCAAGCAGGCCCTCACCGACATCCATGCACTCAAGGAGCGCTACGCCCACATCAAGGTCCACGACAAGGGCAAGCGTTTCAACAGCGACCTCCTCGAGGCCATCGAGCTGGGCTTCCTGCTCGAGATGGCCGAGGTCACCGTGGTCGGTGCACTCAACCGCAAGGAATCGCGTGGCGGCCATGCCCGCGAGGACTACCCCGATCGCGACGACGTGAACTACATGCGTCACACCATGGCCTACAAGAAGGGCACCGACCTTCTCTCGGACATCGAGCTGGACTACAAGCCCGTGGTGCAGACCCGTTACGAGCCGATGGAGCGTAAGTACTGATGACATCTGTTCTGGACAAGCCCGCACCCTCCTCCGACGAGCCGCCGCTGCCCCCGGTGCCCGACGAGGCCACCATGGTCACGTTGAAGATCTTCCGGTTCAACCCGGAGAATCCCGACGCCCAGGGCTTCGAGAGCTTCCGCGTCCCGGCGCTGCCGACCGACCGTCTGCTCAACCTGCTGCTGTACGTGAAGGGCTACCTCGACGGCACCCTGACGTTCCGCCGCAGTTGCGCCCACGGCGTGTGCGGTTCCGACGCCATGCGCATCAACGGCGTCAACCGCCTGGCCTGCAAGCTCCTCATGAAGGACATGCTCCCCAAGGACAAGTCCAAGGAGATCACCATCACCGTCGAGCCGATCCGCGGCCTGCCGGTGGAGAAGGATCTCGTCGTGAACATGGAGCCGTTCTTCGACGCGTACCGCGCGATCAAGCCGTTCCTGATCACCTCGGGCAACGAGCCGACCCGTGAGCGCATCCAGAGCCAGAGCGACCGCGCCCGCTTCGACGACACCACCAAGTGCATCCTCTGTGCCTGCTGCACCACGAGCTGCCCGGTGTTCTGGACCGAGGGTTCGTACTTCGGCCCGGCCGCGATCGTCAACGCGCACCGCTTCATCTTCGACAGCCGTGACGAGGGCGCCGTCGAGCGTCTCGACATCCTCAACGACGTCGACGGTGTGTGGCGCTGCCGCACGACCTTCAACTGCACCGACGCATGCCCCCGCGGCATCCAGGTGACGCAGGCGATCTCGGAGGTCAAGCGCGCACTCATGTTCTCGCGCTAGACGTTTCAGCTTTCTCTGCAGCCCGGCAACGGCCCGCACCGACTTCGGTGCGGGCCGTTGCTCATTCGCACATGTAGCGGATCGTGCTGCCGGTCGACACGAACCGCTACGTCTGGCGGACGTCCGATGCCTCGCCCCGGAAGATCCCCGCGATGATCGAGTCCACGAGCGCCGCCTCTTCCTCGGGGGTCGCCGGCCAGAGCAGCATGGTCAGCACCGACCGGATCGCGAACCGGGCGGCGACGGTGTCGTCGGGGTCGATGCCGATGAGTTCTGCGGCCACATCGAGCACGGTCGGCGAGGCGAGCACGGTCGGCGTCGTCGCGATGAGGCTTGCCGGCCGGAGGAACTGTCGTATCACCCGGTCTGCGCGCAGGGCGCCGACCGCCGCGGTGATCGCGATCCGGGCGCGCTCCTCCCCCGCCGTGCCGGCCGCTTCCGCGCGGATCGATTCGAGGACCGGGGCGGCGGTCGTCGACAACACCGCCTCGATCAACTGGGCACGGCCACCGGCGTGACGGTAGATCGTCGCCCGGGAGCAGTGGGCTCGAGCGGCCAGTTCGTCGATGCTGAACGCATCGAGTCCACGCGAGGCGATCAGTGTCGCGGCCTGCGACACGAGCCTCCTTCGCGCCGCGTCGCCGCGATCGCCACCCACGAGCCAGTCAGCCATGCACGCCCCTCCGTCGTCGAATCTCATCATGAGACAAGGAACAGCTGGCTGGGTGCGTTTTCAGGCAGGTCAAGAAGGGTTCGTGAGACATCGAATCCCGGCGCCACGATCTCCCCGTGTCGACTTCGGCGAGAACCGTTGTCCCCGCCGCGCCCGTCGGAGACGCTGGGTGCATGCTCGCACTCGACGACCCCGCCTTCCTCTCGCGTTTCCACACCGGGTCCCCGGTGCAGCAGGTCGGCGACTCCCCGTTCTTCGCCGTTGGTTCCTGGGAGCTCATCGCCGAGGTGGTGCGACGACCCGGGGACTTCTCGTCGAACCTGACCGCCACGATGGTCTGCCACGACGACGGGTCGGTGTCGGAGTTCCCGGTCGCCGGACTCGGCGATGCGATGCACGTCCTGGCCACCGCCGACGGCCCGCGCCACCGCCTCCACCGGTCGCTGGTCATGCCGTCGCTGACACCTGCTCGCATCCGGGCCCTGGAGCCCTTCGTCGCCGAGGTCGTGGACGCCGCCTGGTCCGAGGGACTCGACGGCGACGCAATCGACTGGACAACAGCTGTGGCACAACGTGTCCCGATCACCGTGGTCACCGAGCTGCTCGGCCTGCCACACGGGGACATCGACGATCTCGCCCGCTGGGCCGGTGCGACCAACGTGCTGATCGACGGCGTCATCACCCCCGGCCAACTCACCACCGCGATCACGGCGGTCGCCCAACTCACCGCCTACCTCGGCGACCGACTGGACTCGGCACTACGCAACGACAGGGCCGGCACGCCAGAACGAGGGGTGCTCGACGACATCGCGTCGGCCGTGGCCCGCAACGACCTGGACCACCCGGCGGCGGTGATGATTCTCCTGCAACTCGTCGCGGCGGGGTCCGACTCCACCGTCAGCCTGCTGACCGATGCGGTCCGGCTTCTGGCGCAACACCCCGAGGTCGCCGCACGGTTACGTCGCGACCCCGACCTCATCCCAGCATTCGTCGAGGAGGCCCTGCGCCTGGAATCACCGTTCCGCGGCCACTTCCGGCACGTCGTCGCCGACACCACACTCGGCGACTCCCACCTCCCCGCCGGCTCCCACATCTTTCTCATGTGGCGCGTGGCCAACCGCGACCCCGAGCACTTCGACGCCGCGCCGACCGTCGACCTCGACCGCGCCGCTGCCCGGTCCGGGCACGGCTCACACCTGGCGTTCGGCAAGGGCCTACATCTCTGCGTGGGAGCCGGCCTGGCCCGCCTGCAGGGTCGTCTGGCGATCACCCGGTTGCTCGATGCCACAACGGATTTCCGCCAGACCACGACCCGGGAGCTGACGCTCGTCCGGTGATCGGGAACCGCACGGCGCCCGTTTGCGTCCAAGAAGGACCCAGCCAAGCCCGCCGAACGGAGTCTTCGTGGTCCGAGTCCTGTACGTCCGCCTACTGCTCACCCTCCTGACCAGCACCGCCCTGTGTCTGGCGGTGTTCTCCCCCGCCACTGCGGCACCGGCGCCCGGCGTCGACCCTGACCACGAGGCCCAACCGGTCACGATCACCCTCACCTCCGACCGGCAACACAACGGCGCCGCCGTGTGGTTCGACGCCGCCGGCCGACTCCGCACCCAGACCGACGTCCCGCTCACCCATCAGGACGGCCACACGAAGCTGTGGTCGGCATCGCTGGTGTACACAAGACATTCGCCGGACAAACCACTCGACGCGCTATTCCAGTCCGGCGGAGGCTTTTCCAGATGTCAGATCTGGGTCGAGTCCAAACTCGTCGCCGAGGACACCGCTCGTGGACACGAACCGACGAGCAGGTGCCGAGCACGCAATTGAGCCAGGTTTCGAACTTACAGGGAGGAATCGGAAGCAGAATCGTACTCTGTCTCTCGTCGTGATCATGTGAGCGGAGAACCACCATGGCGGAGCGCATCGAGACCGGAGCGGTCGGAGACAGCGGCAAGGCCCGCGTCGTTGATGATCCCGGCAACAAGGGCCTGCGTCTCGGTTCGATCGGGCTGATGGGCAACGTCATCATCGGCTTGTCCGCCGTCGCACCGGCTTACAGCCTCGCTGCCACTCTCGGTTTCGTGGTCGACAGCGTCGGCGCAAAGGCCCCGGCGATGTTCGTCCTCGCCTTCATTCCGATGTTGCTCGTGGCCTTCGCCTATCGCGAACTGTCCCGCGACACCCCGGACTGCGGCACGACATTCACTTGGGGCACAAAGGCTTTCGGACCGTGGATCGGCTGGATTGGCGGGTGGGGCCTGACCGTGTCCGCGATCATCGTGCTCGCCAACGTTTCCGAGATCGCCGCGCTGTACCTGTTCAAGTTCCTCGGCCTCCACGGCCTGGCCGACAGTCTGCTGGCGAAGATCCTGCTCGGCAGTTTCTTCATCATCGCCATGACCTGGATCAGCATCCGCGGAATCGTCATCAGCGAACGCATGCAGGCGATCCTGATGTTCATCCAGTTCGCCGTGCTCATCATCGCGAGCGTGATCGCGCTGGTGAAGGTCGGCACCGGCCGGGCCGGCGACCAGGCGATCACACCGGAGTGGTCCTGGTTGTGGCCCAGTGGTCTCGACCAGTCTCAGATCGCTGCGGCGGTCATCCTGTGCATCTTCATCTACTGGGGCTGGGATGCGTGCCTGGCGATCAGCGAGGAGACCAAGGACCCCGACAAGACCCCGGGCCGAGCCGCCCTCCTCACGTGCGTGATCCTGGTCGCCACCTACGTGTTGGTCGCCTACGCGATCCAGTCGTTCGCCGGGTTCGGCGACACCGGGATCGGACTGGGGAACGACGCGAACGACGAGGACGTCCTGACGATCCTGGGCGAGCCGGTGGCCGGCGCGATCATGTCGTCGGCACTGCTGCTGACGGTCTGCGTCTCCGCGCTGTCCTCGACCCAGTCCACGATCCTGCCCACCGCACGCGGCAGCCTGTCGATGGCCGTCTACAAGGCACTGCCCGAGAAGTTCGCCTCGATCCACCCGCGCTACATGACCCCCGCCTTCGGCACCGGCGTCATGGGTGCCGCGGCCCTCACCTTCTACCTGGTCCTGTCCCTGCTCAGCCAGGACACCCTCGCCGACTCCATCTCCTCCCTCGGACTGGCGGTCGCCTTCTACTACGGGATCACCGCCTTCGCCTGCGTCTGGTACTTCCGTTCGACCCTGTTCGCCTCCGCACGGAACTTCTTCCTGCGCGGCCTCTTCCCGTTCCTCGGCGGCATCGCCATGGCGGCGGCATTCATCCGCTCGGCGATCGACATGATCTCGCCGGACTACGGCGCCACCTCGGTCGGCGGGATCGGTGGCGTCTTCGTCCTCGGAGTGGGCATGCTGGTTCTCGGAATCCCCCTGATGCTCGCCTGTTTCGCCCACAACAGCGACTTCTTCCGGGGCAAGACACTGACCGCGACCACCGAGGTGAAGGTTCCCGATGTCTACTGAGACCGCCGCAACCCGCCCTGACGCAGAGACGCCCATCGCCCCGACCGACGACCCGGGCACTCCCCGGCTCACCGTCGGATACCTCGCGACCCCCTCGGGCGCCGACGGGGTCGTCCTCGCCGTGGCGCTCGCCCGGGTCACCGGCGCGGCCATCGACCTGGTGTGCGTGGTTCGCCCGACGCCCTACGACGGCCAGCCCGGACTCGCCCAGTATCAACAGCGCATCGAGGCGCAGGCCGCCGACTGGCTCCGCGAGGGCGCCGAGCTGATCCCCCCCGGCTTCTCCTATCGCACCGTCGTCACGGTCAACGAGTCCTTTGCCGACGGGCTCGCCTCCCACGCGGTCGACACCGCGGCCAAGATGATCGTCGTCGGCGGCACGGGCGACGGGTTGCTGAGTCGCCACACGCTCGGCACCGTCAGCAACGAACTCGTCCACTCCTCACCTGTTCCGGTCGCATTGGCACCGCGCGGATATGCGGATCGGGTGGACGCGGTCCTCGACATGGTGACCGTCGCCGTCCCGGTCAGACCCGGCGAAGACAATCCGCTCCCGTTCGCCGAGAAACTCGCCGAACGCGCCAAGCTCGACCTCCGACTGCTCTCCCTGGTCTCCCTCGAATCGCCCTTCGACGACGACTCGTCGAGAGACGTGCGCGCCGCCCAGATCGCCGTCGCGCGTGAACTCCTCGAGAAGACCCGCTCCGAGATGAATCCCGAACTCGAGGTCGACGTCCTCGTCGCCGACGGCACGACGCTCGACGAGGCGCTGGCCAATCTCCCCTGGGACGCCAACGACATCGTCGCCATCGGCTCCGGTCACCTCGGATCACCCAACCGGGTCTTCCTCGGCAGCACCGCCTCTCGTATCCTCCGGTGGACCACAGCACCGGTTATCGTGGTCCCCAAGAGCGGCTGACCGAACCCGCACCGACCACGGAGACCGACACCGACTTGACCGACCAACGTGCGCGAGTGCTCGAGATCCGCCATGCCGACTCCGAGCCTCCGGGTTTCTACGGCCCACCGCTGACCGACCTCGCGGACGTCACCACCTTGCGGATCTGGCGCGAGCCGGTGCCCACTGACCTGACCGGGTTCGACGCCGTAGTGACCCTCGGCGGCGCCATGGGACTCGGTGATGCCCAACGCATCCCGTGGATAGCCGACGAGATCTCGCTCCTGCGCCGGGCGCTCGACCTGGACATCCCGATCTGGGGCGTATGTCTCGGCGCCCAGATGCTGGCCGCCGCGCTGGACGCCGACGTGTACACGGCCTCCTCACCGGAGGTCGGCATCCACACCGTCACATTGAACGATGCGGGCGCCGCCGATCCGGTCTGGGGCACCGCGCGCGACGACACGTCCGGAACGGTGCCGCCGGAATTCGACGTCGTGCAATGGCATTTCGACACATTCACACTCCCGCCGGGGGCCACGCTGCTGGCGTCGTCGTCGACATGTGTCAATCAGTTGTACCGCCACGGGAAGTCGTACGGCGTGCAGTTCCACCTCGAGGCCGGCGGTGAGCTCGTCGGCGAATGGCTCGACTCCACCGAGTCACGATCGCTGATCACCGAGACCATCGGCGCCGAGGCCACCGATCGTTTCCCCGGCGACGCCGCAGCCACCGAACCCGTCACCATCCCGCTCGCGCGCACCGTGCTGACCCGGTGGCTGACCGGAGTGGTCCGCGGCTGACGGCATCAGCTGTCGAATCCCAGTCCGATCCGGTCCAGCAGCGTGAGCCATGCGCCGCGGCGACCGTTGCGACGTTCGCTGCGCGCCATCTGATGTCGGGTGAGAGTGATTCCCGCCCAGCGGATCGGTTCCGGCGGGAACGGTAAAGGCTTGCGGCGCACCATCTCCAGGGCGGTGCGTTCGGTCCGTAGACCGTCGACGAGGTCGAGTGCGGTGGCAGCCGCGAAATGCGAAGCGCCGACGCCGAGTCCGGTGAAACCGACCGCCGTCACCACGCGCCCACCGTGGGAGGTGTCCCAGAAGGCGCAGAACCGCGAGCAGGTGTCGATCACCCCGCCCCAGGTGTGCGTCGCGGTGATCCCCTCGAGCTGCGGAAACATCTGCAGGAGATGCTCACCGAGCAGCGCCCATTCACCGGGCTGATGGGCGCGGCGGGGGTCGTCGTCGGACCCGAAGTGATACGGGGCATCCCAACCGCCGAACAGCATCCGGTTGTCGGCGGTGAGCCGAAAGTAGTGGAAGCGTGGACCACTGTCGGCGAGTCCCTCGCGCCCCGCCCAGCCCAGGGAGGCGAGCTGATCGTCCGACAACGGTTCGGTCATCAGCGCGTAGTCCCACACCGGAACCGTGTAGAGCCGTAGTCTACGGACCAAGGAACGGCTCGCCGACGTCGCGACGACGACCCGACCGGCGCGCACCTGCCCGAAATCCGTTCGGGCGCAGACCTCGTCACCCGATGCACCCGTGGCCAGACCCAGAACCTCGGTGCTCTCGAAGATCCGTACGCCGAGCCGTTCGGCTGCCTCGGCGAGGCCGAACGCAAGTTTGGCGGGGTCGAGGATCGAGACATGCGGGTCGTACAGGGCACCACGGACCATCGGGGAGTTGACGCGTTCCCGGGCCGCGGACGCGTCGAGCAGGACGAGATCCTCGCCGAGTGCCTGCCCGGCGGCCGCGGTCTCGGCGAGGTCGTCGAACTGCCAGTCGGTGGTCGCGAGATCGAGTTCACCGGTGCGCTCGACGTCGGCGTCGATGCCCAGGCGGGTCAGGGTGTCGACGATGGCGTCGAGGGTCTCGCGACCCATGCGCAGCAGCGTCGGCATCTCGTCGGGGAACCGCTGCAGTCCGTTGCCGAGTCCATGTGTGAGACTGGCCGCGCAGAAGCCTCCGTTGCGTCCGGAGGCGTGTTCGGCGAGCCGGTCGCGTTCGACGAGCACGATCGATCGGGAGGGATCGCGTTCGGCGGCTTGCACGGCCGCCCACAGGCCGGTGAAGCCACCGCCGACCACCAGCAGATCGGCGGTGGTCTCGCCGACGAGTCGGGGCCGGGGTTCGGGACGCAGGTCGCGGTCGAGCCAGAAGGGGCGGGCCGCGGCCCGCGCGACCACCTCGGCCCCCCGCTGGGTCGGCCGCGAGGCCCACCTCCGGTCGGTCACGCCGTCGGACCGCCCAGGGTGAAGATCGTTCGGTGCCATTCCTTTTCGGCGACGCCGTGGATGTCGCTCATGACGTGCTTGATCAGCAGGTACTCGTCGAGCGAGTAGGTCGACATGTCCTTGCCGAAGCCGGAGGCACCGAATCCGCCGTGCGGCATCTCGCTGATGATCGGGATGTGGTCGTTGATCCAGACGCACCCGGCGTGAATCTCACGCGAAGCACGTTGCGCGCGATACACATCGCGCGTCCATGCCGACGCCGCGAGGCCGTACGGGGTGTCGTTGGCGCGACGGATCGCGTCGTCGTCATCGGTGAAACGACTGACCGCGAGCACCGGCCCGAACACCTCGTCGCGGTAGATCTCCGAGTCCTCGGCCACGTCGGCGACGAGCGTGGGCGGGTAGAAGGCGCCCGGACCGTCGGGGACGCCACCGCCGGTGACCACGCGCGCGCCGGCCGCCCGCGCACGGTCCACCATCCCGGCCACCTTGTCGCGGTGGCGCCGGGAGATGAGGGAGCCCAGATCCGTTGCCGAGTCGGTCGGATCGCCGATGACGACCCGCGACATGAGGTCCGCGACGCCGTCGACGAAGTCGTCGTAGAGCGCGGGCGCGACGATCGCACGGGTGGCCGCGGTGCAGTCCTGACCGCCGTTGATGATCGAGCCCGCGACCGCACCGTGGATCGCGGCCTGCAGGTCGGCGTCGTCGAAGACGACGAACGGCGCCTTGCCGCCGAGTTCGAGCTGGATGCGGGCCCCGTTGGTGGCGGCCTGCGCCATCACCTGCCGGCCGACCGCGCTCGAACCGGTGAAGGTCACCATGTCGACGTCGGGATGCCCGGCGAGATGGGCGCCGGCTTCCGGGCCGGTGCCGACGACGATGTTGAGGACACCGTCGGGCAGCCCTGCCTCGGTGGCGATGCGGGCCATCGTCAGCGTGGTCAGCGGCGTGATCTCGGCGGGTTTCAACACCACCGCACAGCCGGCGGCGAGTGCCGGGATGACCTTCCACACCGCCATCTGCAGCGGATAGTTCCACGGCGTGATGGTGCCGACGACCCCGACGGGTTCCCGGCGGATCGACGAGGTGTGGTCCCCCGAATACTCCCCGCTCGCCTTGCCCTCAAGATTCCGTGCGACTCCGGCGAAGAAGTCGACGTTGTCGATCGATCCGGGGATGTCGAACTCGGTCGCGAGCCGAACCGGTTTACCGGTGTGGGCGACCTCTTCGGCGATCAGCAGGCCGGACTCGGCGTCGAGCGCCCTGGCCAACGCGAGCAGGACTCCCGCGCGCTCGGCCGGCGTCGCACGACCCCAGGCGGGCTGCGCAGCGCGAGCACTGGCCACCGCGGCATCGACGTCACCGCGACCTGCGAGTTTCACGGTCGCGACCGGCTCATCCGTGGCAGGATTGATCACGATGTGATCGGCACCGGTCGAGTGATGGGGCTTTCCGTCGATCCAGCCGGACGGAATGCTGGTTGGAGAGGACATACCCCCAGATCCTACCGCCGCCGTTGCGGATTCACGTGTCGAAATCCGGTTTCGTTGCGGATTCAGTCGTCTGTGTTGCGGTCCGCTTCGGAATCCGTCACGATCATGGGGTGGCTGACCCTGCATCCACACAGCTGGACGCAACTGCGAAGAAGATCATCGAACTCCTGCAGGCCGATGGTCGGAGCAGCTATGCCTCCATCGGCAAGGAAGTCGGTCTGTCCGAGGCCGCCGTCCGCAACCGGGTCCAGAAGCTCAGCGAGAGCGGACTCATGCAGATCGTCGCGGTCACCGATCCCCTCAAGCTCGGGTTCGCCCGCCAGGCGATGATCGGAATCCGCTGTGTGGGTGACACCCAGGCTCTGGCGCAACACCTCGCCGAACACCCCGAGATCGACTACGTCCTGCTGACCGCGGGATCGTTCGACATCCTGATCGAGGTCGTCTGCGAGAACGACGACCATCTCCTGGAGATCCTGAACAAAAAGGTGCGCGTGCACCCGGAGGTCGTCGGCACCGAGACCCTCGTCTACCTCAAACTCGTCAAACAGCAATACAACTGGGGAACCAGATGACCGACTGGAAGTCACGATGACACTGACCGCACCCTCGACACCACCCGATTCCGCCCGGTCGCTCGGCGAGCGCAGTGCGGCGCACCTCTGGGGACACTTCGCCCGGCACGGCGACGCCATCACGCCGCCGGTGATCACCCGCGGCGAGGGTATGCGCATCTTCGACGATCAGGGACGCAGCTACCTCGATGCGCTCGCCGGACTCTTCGTCGTGCAAGTGGGTCACGGTCGGGAGGAACTGGCCGAGGCCGCCGCCAAGCAGGCGAAAGATCTCGCCTTCTTCCCGTTGTGGTCGTACGCGACTCCCCCGGCCATCGAACTCGCCGAACGTCTCGCGGCCTATGCGCCCGGCGACCTCAACCGCGTCTTCTTCACCACCGGTGGCGGCGAAGCCGTCGAGAGTGCCTGGAAGCTGGCCAAGCAGTACTTCAAGCTCGTCGGGAAACCCGGTAAGTACAAGGTGATCTCGCGTGCGGTCGCCTACCACGGCACCCCGCAGGGTGCCCTCGCCATCACCGGCGTGCCGGCCCTCAAGGAGGCCTTCGAGCCGTTGACGCCCGGGGCTTTCCGCGTGCCGAACACCAACATCTACCGGGCGGCCGACGACCTGTCCGGCGACCCGAAGAAGTTCGGTCGCTGGGCCGCCGACCGCATCGCCGAGGCGATCGAGTTCGAGGGCCCCGACACGGTCGCGGCGGTCTTCCTCGAGCCGGTCCAGAACGCCGGCGGTTGCTTCCCGCCGCCGCCCGGCTACTTCGAGCGGGTCCGCGAGATCTGCGACGAATACGACGTCCTCCTCGTCTCCGATGAGGTGATCTGCGCGTTCGGCCGCATCGGATCGATGTTCGCCTGCGACGACTTCGGTTACGTCCCCGACATCATCACCTGCGCCAAGGGCATGACATCGGGCTACTCCCCGATCGGCGCGATGATCGCCAGCGACCGTCTCTTCGAACCGTTCCGCGACGGCACCACGACGTTCGCGCACGGTTACACCTTCGGCGGGCACCCGGTGTCGGCGGCGGTCGCGCTGGCCAACCTCGACATCTTCGAGCGCGAGGGCCTCAACGACCACGTCAAGACCCAGGCACCGGCGTTCCGGGCGACCCTCGAGAAGCTCCACGACCTGCCGATCGTCGGCGACGTGCGTGGCGAGGGGTACTTCTACGGGATCGAGCTCGTGAAGGACAAGGCCACCAAGGAGACGTTCACGGCGGCGGAGTCCGAACGCATCCTGCGCGGATTCCTCTCCACCGCACTGTTCGACGCCGGGCTCTACTGCCGCGCCGACGACCGCGGCGACCCCGTCGTCCAGCTCGCCCCGCCGCTCATCGCGGGCCAGGCCGAGTTCGACGAGATCGAGCAGATCCTGCGGTCGGTACTGGGCCAGGCGTACTCGCTGCTGTAGTCCGCGCGGCCGAACGTCGGACACGGCCGCTCCGCGAGTCCTGAGCCTGCCCGGTTCCGCTGGTAACGTGCGGTCGGTGACCTCGGGGTGGACTCGCCGGACCTCATCGGCGCTCGTCGCCGCCCTGCTCGGGCTTCTGCTGTGCGTGATCGCCGCAGGTCCGGCGGGCGTCGGACGAGCCGGGGCCGTTCCCGTCCCGACCGGTGCACCACCGGCCTTCACAACGCCCGTGACCGACCACTGTCCGCACAAGACCGGCACCCCGCCGGCCGTCGACGAGTCCGAGGTCGTCGCACCCGGCTCGACGACCCCGACCCCGCTGCCGGTCCCCACTCCGGCGATCGGGGGCGAGGACCTCGGGTACTGCGGCGTCGTCGCCGACCCTGCCGCGGGTCCGGTTCCCTCTCGGCTCACCTCGGCCGGGTGGCTGATCGCCGACCTCGACTCGGGCAACGTCATCGCGGCCAAGGATCCGCACGGGCGGTACCGGCCGGCGTCGACGATCAAGGTGCTGCTCGCGCTCATCGTGCTCGACGAACTCGATCTCGACGCGACGGTCGTCCCGACGACAGAGGACTGGGGCACCGAGGGCGACTCCTGCGGGATGGGGCCAGGCGGTCGCTACACCGTCCGCGACCTGCTGACCGGCCTTCTCATGGTGTCGGGCAACGACTGCGCCAACGCTCTCGCGCGCGAACTCGGCGGTGTGGAGACCACGCTGGAGAAGATGAACGAACGCGCCCGCGAGCTGGGTGCCGCCGACACCCGCGCGGCCAGTCCGTCGGGTCTCGACGCCGCCGGGATGTCCTCCTCGTCGTACGATCTCGCCTTGATCTACCGGGAAGCCATGGCGCAGGAGACCTTCCGGGAGTTGATCGCCAAGCCCACCTTCCGGTTCCCCGGGTATCCCCGCCGACCCGATGTGCCCGGCGACAAGGACCATCCGGCGTACGACATGTACAGCAGCAACCGCCTTTTGGTGGACGGTTATCCGGGCATGCTCGGCGGCAAGACCGGATACACCGACGACGCCCGCAAGACCTACGTCGGCGCAGCCGAGCGCGACGGACGTCGCATACTCGTCGTCCAGATGTACGGACTGTCGGTCGAGGGCGACATGTACTGGGACCAGGCGCGGGAGATGTTCGAGTACGGTTTCCGAGCCGACCCGAACATCTCGGTTGGACGCCTTGTCGAATCATCCGGCGAGGCAGTCGAAACCACCGCACCGCGAGCCGCGTCGTCGGCGGACTCCCACCTCGCGAGCACCGGTTCCGACGCCGCCTCCCCCATCTCGGTCCGCATCCTCATCGGACTCGTCGCAGCCCTCGCCGCCGTGGTCCTGTTGCTGGTGGGATTGAGGCTCTTCGGACGTAGGTGACGCTCAACCGCCGGCCGACTCCGACACGACCCCATCCGACGCGGGTGCCAATCGGTGGAACCCACTGCGGTGGAAGACCAATGGAGAAGTGGCCGGATCGGTGTCGAGGGTATGTACACGCAGCAGTATGACGAGGTGATCACCCGCATCGAGCTCGGCGTACACCGACGTCGTCAGCCATCCGCTCGCGTCCCGCAGGACGATGCTCCCGTCGTCGAGCGAATCCCAATCGACGCCGGCGAAGCGGTCTCCGTGTTTCGTCGATAGCCTCAGGCAGACCTCACCGTGCTGTTCGGCGAGAATCGTGACCCCGAGTCGCGCTGCCGCACGGAGGTCCGGCCACGTCTGCGACGATCGTTGGACGCAGACCGACACCAACGGCGGGTCGAGCGACACTGCTGTGAATGTGCTCGCCGCCATTCCCACCGGGCGCCCGTCTCGCATGGCGCACAACGCCACGACGCCGGACGGGAAGGCACCGAACGCTTCTCGGAGACGGCTCGGGACGAGATCGGTCTGTTCTCTCATCGCATGACTTCTCTCTCGTAGTGCTTCTCACAGATCGAGCACCAGTCGAGACGTGCAGGACCGGGACACACAGGTCATGATCACGTCGCCGGCTTCCCGTTCGTCGTCGGTGAGTACGGAATCACGGTGCTCGGGTACGCCGTCGAGCACAGTGGCCTCGCACGTGCCGCAAGTCCCCTCGCGACAGGAGGAGGAGACGATAACCCCGCCGACTCTCTCGACGGCTTCGAGGATCGTTTCATCATCCGCGACAGTCACTGTTACCCCGGACATCTGGCACTCGACCTCAAAGGGCGTATCACCGACGCGGGGCCCCACCGGCTCGGCCGGGCTGAAGCGTTCCGTATGGACGGCTCCGTGCGGCCACGACTCCGTCTCCGATTCGATGGCCGTCAGCAGCCCCTCGGGTCCGCAGCAGTACACGCCGACACCTTCTCGTGGTTCACCGAGGATCCACGTCAGGTTCAACAGGCCGACCTCGTCCTGCGGGTAAAGGTGCACTTTGTCGCCGTAGCCGGCAATCTCATCGGCAAAGGCCATCGAACCGCGGGTACGACCGCCGTAGTGCAGCGACCACGGGACACCCCGCGTCTCGGCCTCGCGGAGCATCGGCAGGATGGGCGTCACCCCGATCCCACCCGCTATGAACAGGTACTCGGCAGCGTCCTCGAGCGGGAAGTGGTTGCGCGGTCCGCGGACGCGGACGCGGTCGCCGCAGGAGAGTCGATGAGCACGTTCGGAGCCGCCGCGACTTTGACGTTCCCGCAGAACCGCGATACGCCATGTCGGCTCGAGGGGTGACCCGCACAGCGAATACTGCCGAACCAGGTCGTTGCCGAGGTCGAGGTCGATGTGGGCGCCCGGCGAGAAGTGCGGTAGTGCAGTTCCGTCATCCGCTTCCAGTCTCAGACTCACCACGTTGACGCCCTCGAAGCAGACGCTATGGACCTTCACGTCGATCCACTCGACATCGTCTGGCGTGCCGGCGGCCGGGTCTTTGACTGCGGAAGATTGAGTCATTCGAAGTCACCCGACCGAATCCGAAGGCATACCCGCACTTTCGAGGCGTGGCCGGCTCCGAAACCGTCCACGGTCATCGACGCGTGCCGCGGGCGTCGATGACGCGGCGTGCCTTGAAGGTGGTCGGTTCCAGAGTGCCCGGCGTCAGCACCTCGAACGGGATCCGGATTCCCAACCGTTGCTTCAACACAGCCTCGGCGCGGCCGACGAGCCCGCCCTGGGCTTCGGTACGTCGGTCGTCATCCATTGCCTGCCAGGCCTCGTGTGTACCGGCCGAGACCTCGGCGTGAACTGCGATCTCGTCGAGTGCACCTTCGGTGTGGACATGAATCCGGAATTCGGGTCCGAGTTCAGGGATGTCACGCAACGCGGTCTCGACGGCGCTCGGGTAGATGTTGGCACCCCGGATGACGAGCATGTCGTCGAGACGTCCGAGCACACCCTCGGGCATGCGCGGGTAGGTTCGGCCGCACACGCACGGGGTGTCGTCGAGGTACGTCTCGTCGCCGGGCGCGAATCGGATCATCGGTTGGGATTCTCGCCATAGGTGCGTGTAGATCACGGCGCCACGTTCGCCGACAGGGATCGCCAGATTGTGGTCGTCCCGATCGACGACCTCGGTGTAGACCTCATCGGTGATCAGGTGCGTGCCGGTACCCGCCTCGCATCCGACGCTGGTCTGGAACGGATACATCTCCGAGGTCGAACCGGCATCGGCAACCGTTGCGCCCCAGCCCTCTTCAATGATCCGTCGCGTGCCGGGCAGGCTCCCACCGGGTTCGCCGCCGACCAGCACGTGCCGTACCGAACTGGCCCGCAGGTCGATCCCCATCCGCTCCGCCACGGACAGCAGGTGAATGCAGTACGACGGGGTCGCACTGAACACCGTCGAGCCGAGAGTGCGGATCATCTCGATGTGTTTCTCGGAATCGGTGACCCCCAGGGGGAAGACCGTGGCGCCGATGCGTTCCACGCCCTGTAGGACACCCCAGCCACCGAAGAACAGTCCGAACGGGAAACCGATTTGGACGATGTCGTCGGGGCGCACACCTGCACACCACTGCGCCATGGCGTGTACATCGGCGGCCCGGTCCCAGTCACCGCGGGACACCGCATACATCGTCGGGGTCCCCGACGTGCCCGATGACCCATGGACGCGCGCAATACCACCGGCGCCGAAATCCTTTGTGTACGAGCCGAACGGTGGATGCTCCTGCTGATCTGCGACAAGCATCTTCTTGGTGATGATCGGAACCTTTGCCGTGAAGTCCGCAAGCGACGTCACGTCTTCGGGCCGAAACCCATGCTTGTCGTAATGGCGCCGATAGAACGGCAGCTCGTCGTACACATAGCGCAGCTGGAGCTGGATCCGCTCGAGAATCCGACGATCCCGGTCCTCGGGGTCGAGTGTTTCGCGGGCCTCGTCCCAGTATCGGCGAGTCGCGTAATGGGAGGCTGAGTCAGCGTCGGCGGCGGTAGCGGCAAGCGCTTGTGAAGGGGGCATCGATGTCTGTCCTTGGCTCACGGAGATGGATTCAGGGGGTCGGTGGCCGGATCAAACCCCCAACGCGACACGCGCGAGCTTGTTTCGTCGAGCCATGTTCTCGCGCGGGGTAAATTGCGGCGTGACGTAGCGCGCGAAGAGCTCGAGAGAGCGATTCCACTTGTCCGTTGTCACCCAGTCACGGCTGTTGATCAGGAACGTTCCGAATCCACCGGTGACCTCTTCCAGTTCGCGGATCTGACGGGTGCAGTCCTCGGGGCTCCCGATGATCCACGGGATCTCCTCGACCATCCACTCGAAGGTGAGTTCGGCGTCGTCCATGCCCTCCCCCTTCTTCATCAGCGCACCGAGACCGAGACCCAACAGGTACTCGTAGGACCGATGCACGCCTGCCCGGATCTCCTTCATCGCCTGGTCCTTACTGTCAGACACGTAGACCTCGCGGGTGATCCGCCAGTTCTGGCGCGCGACCTCGGGGTCGAGACCGTTCTCCTCTGCCGCCGAGGTCAGCGCCGCAGCATGTGCCGCCAGGTCAGGGGCGTTCGGATACCCGTTGTTGTCCCCCGGAGCGAAGTACACGCTGAGCGCCTTCCACCCCTTGGCGCCGCACCGGGCGTAGTTGTGCGTTCCGGTCAGGCCGGCGATCGCGAAGGGCGGAACCTCCTGGTAGGGGCCGACCTGCAGCTGACGGTTCTCGTACTTCCAGTACACGCCTTCATAATTGACGGGCTCGTCGGAGGTGAGGAGCTCCCAGATGATCTCTAGCGCCTCGGTGGTACGGGGAGCGGCCTCGGACCGTTCGAGCTGGAACAGGGCCTGGTCCGTGGGCAGCCCTCCGCCGCCGAAACCGTACTCCAACCGGCCGTGGGTGAGGTGGTCGAGGAATGCCAAACGCTCGGCAACCTGGAACGGGTCCTGGTACGGGAGGTTGACCACGCCGGTGCCGAGTCGGATCCTGCTCGTGAGGGCCGAGGCCTTCGCGAGCAGCAGTTCCGGCATCGGGACGTTCTCGTAGCCACCGGTGTGGTGTTCGCCGATCCAGAACTCGCTGAAACCCAGCTTCTCCGCCAGAACGATCTCTTCGATGTCCCGGTCGTAGGACAACGACCAGTTCTCGATCGGCGGGTGTTCCGGCATCGCGAACAGACCAAACCTCATGTGTGACCTCCCTGTATGGCTGAGCCCGGTCGTTGACCAGACACATATTGGTTTATTGCCGACCCAATAGTGATCTGACTCACTGCAGCGTGTCAAGGGTGGTCTAAGAAATCGGCTTTTCGCAACAGATTTCGAGGACACCCCGACCGACCTTGCGATTGATAACCAACCCCAAGTCTGTTTATCTTGTGACCGTGAACACAAGCGAGCAAACCCGTGTAGGCGTGGATCCGCGGCCGGTCGTGAAGCACGGCGACGACGGCACCTGGACTGTTTCCGGTTCGCGGTGCACGCGCTGCGCGAGAGCGATCGCCTACCAGTGGCCGCGCTGCCCTGGTTGCGCGGGCGAGGTGCACCCAGAGGATTTCGTCGGCATCGGCGTGGTGTGGAGCCGGACCACCATCCACATCGCGGTGGGCGATCACGTTCCGCCGTACACGGTGGCCTACGTCGACCTCGACAACGGGCCTCGAGTACTGGCCCAAGCGAGCGGAGAGACCGTCGACGTCGGCGCCCGGGTCCGCCTGGTCGGCCTCACGTCCAGCGGAGATCCGCACGTCGAGGAGGTGCGCCGATGAACCGGGTCGCGGTACACGGCGTGGGCATGTCCCGGTTCGGACGGCAACCGGGACGTGACCTCTCGGCCCTCGCCGACGAGGCCATCGCCGGAGCATTCGACGAGGCCGGCTCCGATGCCGTCGACGCGGTGTGGGTCGGAACGGTGTTCGGAGCGCCCGGCGTCGCCCAGCGGGTCCTACGCAGCCTCGGCATCACCGAGGTCCCGATCATCACCGTCGAAAATGCCTGCGCGAGCGGAACAACGGCCTTCATCGAGGCCCACGAGGCAATTCGCACCGGTCGATACGGACGTGTACTCGCCCTCGGTGTCGAGCAGATGAGTACCGCCTTTTCCGGCCCCATCGTGCCCGAGACGACCGATCCCGAAGGCCTCAGCGGGCTCGCCCTGCCCGCGCTCTACGGGATGAGTGCCGCTCGATACCTCCACGACGGGGCTGTGACGCCGGAACAACTGGCTGCGGTCTCGGTCAAGAACCGCAATCACGCGCAAGGCAATCCGCGAGCGCCGTTCCGCGAACGCCTCACCGTCGAGGAGGTGCTTGCGTCACGCATGATCGCCGAACCGCTCACGCTCCTGCAGTGCTGCCCGACCAGCGACGGCGCCGCCGCCGCGATTCTGGCGCCGGCCACGGGCGCCGCCGGAGAGGTGACCGTGCGCGCGACGACGATGCGAAGCGGGCGTGTATGGGACCAGACCTCGCCCAATGTGTGGGGCCACGACATCGTCCGGGACGCCACCGTGGATGTACTCGATGCCGCCGCAATCGGTTCCATTGACGACATCGATGTCTTCGAAGTTCACGATGCGTTCACCATCGGCGAGATCGTGACGACCGAGGCCCTGGGAATTGCCGCCCCTGGCGAGGGCGGTGCGGCGGCTGCGACCGGGAGGACAGCACTCGGCGGCGACATGCCGGTCAATCCCTCCGGCGGACTGCTGTCACGCGGACACCCTCTGGGCGCAACCGGATTGGCGCAGGTCGCGGAGGTCACGTGGCAGCTCCGCGGACAGGCCGGCAGCAGACAGGTCGAGTCGGCACGACTCGGCCTGGTCGAAACGATGGGTGGAGGTGTCTCCGTTCTGGACGGAAATGCCTGTGCCATGACGATTCTGGAGGCTTCATGACCACGTCGGGAACCGAGGTCGCGAACGTCGACCTGCTCGATCCAACCGCGCTGGCCGACCCGTACCCGATCTTCGCGATGCTGCGTGCGCAGGACCCCGTTCACTGGAACGCTCGGTACAAGTCCTGGTTCATCACCTCCTTCGACGACGTAACCGCTGCGCTCAAGGACCCGCGTTTCACCTCGAACCGCATCACTCCCTACCGCGAGAACGTTCTGAGTAGGCCTGGAACCGACCCGTTGTTGCGCGAAGCTTTCGGTGTCCTCGACGACTGGATGGTGTTCAAGGATCCGCCGGACCACACACGACTACGCCGACTTCTCAGCCGCGCGTTCACTCCGCGCTCTGTATCGAGGATGCGGCCGGCAATCGAAACGATCGCCACTGAATTGCTCGACCGGGCGATTGAGCGCGGCGACAGCCGAATCGACCTCATCGGCGACTACGCCTATCCGCTCACATCCTCGGTGATCGCTGAAATGCTGGGCGTTCCCCGCGAGGATCGTGACCGTTTCAAAGACTGGTCGGACCAGATCAGTGGGCTCGTATTCGGAAGTCTCGGCGACGACGAGCGCCACCGGCGCGGTGCACGCGGGATGAAGGAACTCACCACCTACCTCGCTGAACTGGTCGCCGACCACGAGAAGTCGCCGTCCGACGATCTGATCTCGATGCTGATCTCTGCCAGGGAGAACGACGACTCGCTCAGCCACGACGAGGTGATCGCCACCGGTGTCCTGCTGTTGTTTGCCGGCCACGAGACCACCACGAACCTCATCGGGAACGGAATTCTGGCCCTCTTGGACCATCCGGAAGAGCATCGCGCCGTCGATCCCTCCGATCTGGCTCAGGTCAACGGGCTCGTCGACGAGCTCCTCCGGTATGACGGGCCGGCCAAAAGCGTGGTCCGACTCGTGACCGAGGACATGGTGTGGGGCGGCAAACAGATGCGTGCCGGCGAGCGGGTCTTCCTCTTCCTGTCCAGTGCCAACCGCGACCCGTCTGCGTTCGAGAACCCGGACATCTTCCAGGCCTCGCGGCGCGCCGGCCGTCAACTCGGCTTCAGCGCCGGGCTGCACTATTGTCTGGGCGCGCCTCTGGCCAGGCTGGAGACCTCGATCGCGGTACCGGCCGCCATCAGTCGGCTCAGTGGCCTGGCGCTCGATCCCGACGACCCGGTCTCGTGGGCGCCGACTCTCCTGACACGCGGGATGACGCGGTGCCCCGTCCGCTACGACCTACGATCGGATTCGACCCACTAACCATCGGTTGCCGCTCGGTCGCCGAACAACGAAGCGGCCCCGCCCGATTCGGAACAGGAGGAACGATGGCTCGTCCGAGTCGTTGGACAGACGTCGTCGAGGCGGCGGCCGAGGAGTTCCGGAGCCGCGGATACGACAGCGCAACCCTCGAGGGCATCGCCGCGCGTGTGGGAATCCTCAAGGGCAGCATCTACAACTACGTGCAAAACAAAGAAGAGTTGCTGCTCGCGGTCGTGGAACGTCCGGCGGAAGTACTGCTCGCAGACCTCGAACAGCTACGCAACGACGACCAGCAGTCGGCAACCATACGGCTACGCACGCTCTTCCGGATTCAAGTACGCGTGTTCAGCGACCACTACCCCGCGGCGTTCGTGTACCTACGCAACATCGGACGCACCGACCTGTCCGACAAGTTCGGGAAGTTCACCGAGATGGATGCGAGATATATGGGCATCCTGGAAGATCTGATCGACGACGGAGTCAGGCGTGGTGAGTTCAATCCCCCGGTGAGCCCGCGAATCGCCGCCTTGTCGCTGGTCGGCATCCTCAATTGGATGCAGCACTGGTTCACACCCCAGAGCGACGAGGCGAACCGTCGCCTTGCCGACGATCTGTTCGCGATGGCGCTGGGTGGACTCACGTCCGGCGGCAGTCTTGCCCGAATCCTGGCCGGCACTCACGATGCCGGGGCACCGCTCAGCGCGCTCGACTCGACAACCATCCGATCAGCACGCTGATCCCCGCACCAACGCCCGCGGCGGCTGCGAGTGCCGCGGGCCGCGGCGTCGGACTGACCTCGACGGTCGGTGAGATGACCACGGGCCGATGCAGTTCCGCGTCCGGGTCCTCCTCGACCTGGAACTCGGCGTTCGCCGGGTCGGTTGCGCACCAGGCGGCTGCGTAGAGCACGATGCGCGATGCGAGGTAGGCGAACACCATGACGCCGAGGATCGGACCGAACGCCACGCCCGCCGGGCTGCTCAGCACCGACTGGAGGTAGAGGCCGCCGACCGTCTTGACGATCTCGAATGCGACCGCGGTGATCAGACCGGCCTTGAGGGTGTTGCGGAAGGGCAACTGCACCAACGGGAGTCGGGCCATGATGAAGGTGAACAACGCCCAGGTGGCGAGGATCGACACGGCGATCGACACCGCGCGGACGAGGATCGGCGCCCACGACGCGTCATCGAGAGCCACCCACCCCAGGACCGTCTGCGTGAGACCCGAGTTGCCCAGCGCGGTGATCGCCATTGTCACGGCGAAGGCCACGCCGAGGCCGGCGAAAGTCACGAGGTCCCACACCTTCGACATGACCGCGTTGCGTTGAACGCGGCCTCCCCACATCTCGGTCATGCCGGCGCGGACGCCGGAGATCCAGCCGATGCCGGTGAACGCCGCACCGAGAAGACCGACCACACCGACCGTGGTGCGGGAATCGATGGCCGAGGTGATGATGTCGGAGACCTGGTCGCCCAGCTGCCCCGGCATCTTCTCCACGACTGCGTCCTGGATGGTCTGCAACATCTCCGGCTGCCGGGCCAGCACGAAGCCGGCGACCGCGAACGCGACCATGATGATCGGGACGAGCGCGAGGATGCCGTTGAAGCTGATGCTCGCGGCATACAGATTGCCGCGACGGTCGTTGTAGCGATCGACGGTTCGGAGTAGATGGTCAAGCCACGGCCAGCGTTCGCGCCGGTCCTCGTAGATCGACTTCGCCCGCGTTGCAAGCGACTTCCCCGAATCGACCACCGAACTCACCGCACGCCTCCTCGTCGGGTTGCCGAGGGCGCCGGACTCAGGACCGTGTCAGCGCCTCGGTGACAGGAAACCCACCTTGCCATAGACCGACTCGAGGGTCGCCGAGGCCACCGACCGGGCGCGCTCCGCGCCCCGCGCGAGGATCACGTCGAGCTGCGCGGGATCGTCCATGTACTCGGTGACGCGACCGCGCAGCGGGGTGACGAACTCGGCGAGGATGTCGGCGGTCTCGACCTTCAGGTCGCCGTATCCCTTGCCCTGGTACTTGTCGACGAGGACGTCCACCGGGGTACCGCTCAACGCCGACTGGATGGTCAGCAGGTTACTGACACCGGGCTTGTTCTCCGGGTCGAAGCGGATCTCGGTCTCGGTGTCGGTCACCGCCGAACGGATCTTCTTGGCGGACTTCTTCGGCTCGTCGAGCAGATTGATGAGACCCTTGTCGGTCTCGGCGGACTTGCTCATCTTCGCGGTCGGGTTCTGCAGGTCGTAGATCTTGGCGAACTCCTTGACGATGTACGCCTGGGGAACCTTGAGGACCTTGCCGAACCGCGAGTTGAACCGCTGCGCGAGATCGCGGGTGAGTTCGAGGTGCTGACGCTGGTCCTCACCCACCGGCACCTGATCCACCTGGAACGCGAGGATGTCCGCGGCCATCAGGATCGGATAGGTGAACAGGCCGACGCCGGCGGCGTCTACGCCCTGCTTGGCCGACTTGTCCTTGAACTGCGTCATCCGGCTCGCCTCACCGAAACCGGTGATGCACGACAGCACCCAGGTCAGCTCGGCGATCTCCGGGATGTGCGACTGGACATAGATCGTGGAGCGCTCGGGATCGACGCCGACGGCCAACAACTGCGCGACCGACAGCCGCGTGCGATCGGCGAGGGTCTTCGGATCGAACGACGCCGTGATGGCATGCATGTCCGGGATGAAGTAGAACGCCTCGAAATCGTCCTGCAGGGCCACCCACTGTCGAACCGCACCCAGATAGTTGCCGAGGTGGAAGGAATCGCTGGTGGGCTGGATTCCCGACAGCACGCGGGGGCGGGCGGCGCCGGATGCGGGTACGTCAGAACTCATTGGTCCATTTTCGCAGACCCGCAAAGCCCTTTTCCGCCGGTGCCCGCCTCACTCGTAGACGACGGCTACCGGCGCGTGATCGGACCAGCGCAGGTCGTATGCAGCCGCCCTATCGACCGTCGCCTTCACCGCACGTTCGGCGAGGGAGCGGTTGGTGAGCTGGTAGTCGATCCGCCAGCCGGAGTCGTTGTCGAAGGCCTTGCCGCGCCACGACCACCACGAGTACGGGCCGCTCTCGCCGGGATACAGCTCGCGGGTGACGTCGTGCCAGCCGGCTTCCAAGAGGCCACCCACCCACGCGCGCTCATGCGGCAGGAAGCCCGGGCTCTTCAGGTTGCCCTTCCAGTTCTTGATGTCCGCCTCGGCGTGGGCGATGTTCCAGTCGCCACCGACGACGACGTGGCTTCCGCTGCGGACGAGCCGGCCGAGGTGGGCGCCGAACTCGTCGAGGAACCGCACCTTCTCCTCGTACTTGGCGATGTCCTTCTCGGCGTCGGTGCGCGCCGCGCCCTTCGGCAGGTACAGACTGGCCGCGGTCACCGGCCCGAGGTCGGAGTCGAGGTCAACCTCGAGGTAGCGGCCGAGGTCGTCGAATTCCGCACTCCCGAAGCCGAACCGGACCGCGGCCGGCTCGGTGCGGGTCAGCACGCCGACACCGGCGTGCCCCTTGACCGACGACTCGCTCATCGTGAGATGCCAGCCGGCGTCGAGCGCAGGCGCCAGGGCGTCGCGGGCGAGACTCTCGCTCGCCCGCACCTCCTGCAGCAGTACGACGTCCAGCGACGAGTCCTCCAACCAGGGCAGAAAGCCGCGGTTGGTCTCGGAACGATGCTTGACCGCCGCGCGGATTCCGTTGACGTTGACCGTGGAGATGGAGAGTGGCACGGGGCCACATCCTACGGATGCGGTCCGACACGCCGACGCCCGCTGCACTGCTTCGAAGACGGCTACACAACGTCTCGGAATGAGACGAAAAAGAGGTAAGGCAACCCTTGCGCACCCCGGAAGAGGTATGTAAGCATTACCTAATCCAGCACGAGGTTAGGTCCCGAGATGTTCGTTTGTATTTGCCGCGCGGTCACCGTCGACGAGGTTCATGAGCACTGCGATGCCGGTGCTTACACCGTCGACGACATCAGCGACCGCTGCGGCGCGGGCGAGGGCTGCGGAACCTGTCTGGAGAAGCTCGACAGCATCCTGAGTGAAAGGCTGGCCACCGCGACAAGCGCTGCATGATCTGACATCCGACAACTCCAGCAACAACCTCGCGCGAGTACGCGCGCGGGGCGTTTTGCCGTGTTAGCTTCATCACTACAAGTGTTCGGCTAACGGGAGGCTGTCATATGCGTGGCGACGACGAGGTCATTGCTCTTCTCAACGAGCAGCTCACGAGTGAGCTGACCGCGATCAACCAGTACTTCCTCCACGCGAAGATGCAGGAGAGCTGGGGTCTCACGGAGATCGCCGCCAAGACCCGCGCCGAGTCCATCGAGGAGATGACTCACGCGGAAATTCTCACCGATCGCATCCTCTTCCTCGATGCGCTGCCCAACTACCAGCGCCTGCTGCCGCTGCGCATCGGTCAGTCCATCCGCGAACAGTTCGAGTCGGACATGGCGATCGAGGTCGAGGTCGTCGAACGCCTGCGCCCGGGCGTCGCGATGTGCCGCGAGAAGGGCGACATCACCAGCGCGAACCTCCTCGAGAAGATCCTCGCGGACGAAGAAGAGCACATCGACTACCTCGAGACGCAGCTCGAGCTGATCAACAAGCTCGGCGAACCGCTCTACCTGTCGAAGACGATCGCGACGCCGCCGACCAACGGCTGACGCCCCCTCAAGCGAGTACCGGGCGCGTTCGCGCGGTCACGAACGCGACGACCGCGACCGCGATGCCGGCGACTGCCAGGACGGCGCCGATCACCGCCGGTGACAGGAATCCCCACCCTGCGCCGACCACCACGCCCCCGAGGAACGCACCTGCGGCGTTGGCGATGTTGAGCGCCGAGTGATTGAGGGCGGCGGCCAACGTCTGGGCGTCGGCCGCGACGTCCATGAGGCGTGTCTGTAGCGCGGGGATCATGGTCGTACCGGTCAGCGCGACGAGATACGTGAGTATAAGTGCTGCCCAGGCATTCTCGGCGAGTACGGCGAAGGCGGCGAGCGTTACCGCACTGGTGGACAACCCGGCGAGGATCGCGGTCGAGACGTTGCGGTCGGCCGCCCAGCCGCCGACGAAGTTGCCGGTCACCATGCCCAGCCCGTACAGCATCAAGGCGATCGGGACGACCGAGACCGGCAGTCCCGTCACCGAGGTGAGGGCCGAGTTCAGGTACGTGTAAAAGGCGAACATCCCGCCGAAGCCGACGACACCGATCACCAGGGTGAACCACACCTGCGATCGCCGGAGCGCGCCGAGTTCGGTCAGCGGGTCGGTGATCGTCATGCCGGACAGGCTCGGCAGCACGCGGATCAGCGAGACGACGGTCGCGACGCCGATGACGACGACGATCGCGAACGCGGTGCGCCAACCGAACGTCTCCCCCAGCCAGGCCGCAGCCGGTACGCCGACGACGTTCGCGACCGACAGACCGAGCATCACCTGCCCGACCGCCTTGGCCCGATTCCGCGGACCGGCCATGTGCGCGGCGACGAGCGCCGCGACGCCGAAGTACGCGCCGTGCGGGAGACCGGCGACGAATCGCGCCACGAGAAGCAGCCCGTACGACGGCGCCAGGACGGTGGCGAGGTTTCCGACGGTGAACGCCACCATCAAGGAGATCAGCAGCACCCGCCGCGACATCCGTGCCGTGAGTGCGGCGATCAGCGGAGCGCCGACCACCACACCGAGGGCGTAGGCGGAGATGACGTGACCGGCGGTGGGTTCGGAGACGCCGAGTGAACCGGCGATGTTCGGCAGCAGACCCATCGCGACGAACTCGGTGGTACCGATCCCGAAACCGCCGAGGGCGAGCGCCAGGATGGTCAGCCTGCGGGCACGGCTCGAGATCCTCGAGGAGGGGCGCTGTTCGACGTCCGACGTCGAGTTGTCGAGCACATCGATGGCGAGGTCGTCCGGTGCACCGGCGGTCGTCGTGGGGGCTTCAGGCACGCCTCATGCCAACCGGCCCTCCGCCACCTGCATTCCCCTGGGGTCGGTGAGTTCGTTCACACAGCGAACGACGAGTCGTTACGCAGCGCCTATTCCGAGCCGGAGTCACCACCGGAGGAGCTGTCCGAACCGCCACCGGTGTCGCCGGAGCCACTGGAATCCGAGCCGCTGCCACCGGAACCCGACTTCGAGCCTCCGGTCCCGCTGTCGCCGCCGGAACTGTTCGAGTCCGAACCTCCGGAGCCCGAGCCGGAACCACTGCCGGAACCGCTCGAGTCCGAACCACCCGAGTCCGAGGTCCCCGAGTCCGAGGTCCCCGAGTCGGTGCTGCCGGCATCACCGGTGTCGCCGTCGGGACCACCCGCACCCGAGGCGCCATCATCCGACGACGGCCCGGCCGACGAGTCGGTCTCCGACCGCGTGACGCCCGGATCGGTCCCGCCGGTCGACGCGTCAGTGTCGTCCCCACCGCCGGCCGGGCTGTTGTCGTGGTCGACGGCCGGCGCCGAGGTGTCCCCGCCCGTCGAGGAGTCGCTGTTCGACGAGCCGCCGGCCACCTCGGTGACCGCAGGCGAACCGGTACCGCGGTCCGGCGCTTCGACCTCGGGAGCAGTGGTCTCGGGATCATCGTCGACGGTGGCGACGAACCGGGCCAGCGCCACCGACGCGGAGTCATCGTCGTCTGCGAGCACTGCGAGGGTGTTCGGCTGCGAGGTGATCGTCGGTCCGACGATCGCGCCCGCCCAGTAGCGCACGAAATTCACCGGCAACAGCACGATGCTTCGCACGCTGTCGGCCAGAGCAGTCACACCACGCATGAGTCGTGCCGGGGACAGACTGACGATGCCCTGCAGGATGTCCTCGAAGACGAAGAGATCGGGCAGGTAGGCGCCGTAACCGAGTTGCGGCAGCGGGGGCAGGAAGCCCTGGACCAGCCGGACGACGGGCTGCAGATTGGCCAGGGTGATGCCGAGCGGCAGGCCGATCGTCGGACGGCCGGACAGGAAATCGCCGATCTCGCCCGTGTACCCGATGTCGTTCGCCCAGCCCTGGACCAGCTCCGCGAACGCCGACTTCGCCCCGACCATGCAGACCGTCCCGGTCGCGGTCCCCGTGCCGCTGCACGAGACCGGCCGCGTATCCCACTGCGACGCGGGGTCGCGATACATCGCCCACGGGTAGAGGAAGTGCTTCGTCTGATATCCGAGGATGCCGTCGATCGCACCGATGGGGTCGTACAGCGGGTCCGGTAGGTCGCAGATGGGGTCGCCGTCGATGCACACCGACACCACCCGATCCGACACCGTTCCGAATCCCGCGTCCGCACCGTTGGCGCCGCGCGGGCCCGACATCGTCAGACCGGGGATCACACCGATCAGCGACAGCTCAATACCTCGCCCGGTCTTGTCGCCGGCGCGCCGCGGATCGGAGTACAGCTCGCCGCTGATCACATCCGGGTCGATGGTCACCATGACCGGGTTGCCCTCGTCGTCGAGAATCGGTTCGCCTGTCTCGTCGATCGCGGCGACCTCGCCGGCCGTGCCGTTCCCGATCTGCGACAGCACGTCGCCGGCGACGCGGGCGCCCTGCGAGTATCCGGCCACGACGACGGGCTTGCCCTGACACTGCGACTGGTAGCCGGCGATCGCCGACTTGGTCGCTGCGGTCCCCTGCGCGACGCTCGAGTCATAGCCCGTCGCACCCAGGGGCCACAGAGTCGTCGGATAGTCCGCGTAGATGACCTTGTAGGCACCCTCACCGGCGTACGGGGAGTTCGGATCGAGGTTGTTGTCGGGTCCGAGCCCGGTGTAGCGCTGTTTCACGCCGACGAGGTGCTGGCCCTCCGGATCGTTGGTCCCGCCCACGATGACGACCGCGCCCGCACCGCACGAGTCCGCCTTCGCCTCCGGGGCACCGCCGACCAAACCGAAGGACGCGGCCACCGCCACACCGGTCGCGGTTGCGATCAGAAACGACGTCCGACGCGACCTGAGATGCTCCATTGCCCTCACGAGGCCCACTCCTCACCACTCCCGGACACGCTTCAGGGATGAAGAGGCGTCTTCACCGGGTGAGCGGAACTCTAAGGGGAGAAAGCGAACCTGACAGGACGCTGAGAGTTGCTAACGATCCCGAACAGGTGATTCACGCTGCACATCCGGAGATTTCACCCGCTCGGAGGACACACCCACTACACGTTTTGGATGGCTAACGAGGACTTCGATTCGGCGTGACCGGGAGGGTTCTCTGGCACTCACATCCGTGTTATATCCTTGTCGCCAGGTCATGAGTATCAGCGACAAGCCCCGGCTAGCTGATCGGCAACCCTCCAACCGCGGTGGGGTGCTCCGGGTGATGACCGGGTTGTGGGATCGCGGAAGCGAAGCCCCGGCAAGCGCGGGTCCGAAGGTCGGACCCCAACAGGGTCGAGTTTGGCCCTGCCGACCGTAGAAAGTGATCAACAGTCATGTCTGATGCCAACGAAGGCACCAATCCAGCCGACAACTGGAGCTTCGAGACCAAGCAGGTCCATGTGGGCCAGGCTGCCGATGCAGCCACCAACGCCCGGGCGCTGCCGATCTACCAGACCACCTCTTACGTCTTCAACGACACGCAGCATGCGGCGAACCTCTTCGGTCTCGCAGAGCCGGGCAACATCTACACCCGCATCATGAACCCGACCCAGGATGCGGTCGAGCAGCGGATCGCGGCCCTGGAGGGTGGCGTCGCGGCACTGCTCGTCGCATCCGGTCAGGCCGCCGAGACCTACGCGATCCTGAACATCGTCGAGACCGGCGGTCACGTGGTGTCGAGCCCGCGTCTGTACGGCGGCACCTACAACCTCTTCCACTACACCCTGCCGAAGCTGGGCGTCGAGGTGAGCTTCGTCGAGGATCCCGAGGATCCCGCGTCATGGCAGGCCGCCATCAAGGACAACACCCGGGCGCTGTACGGCGAGTCGATCTCCAACCCCAACAACGAGATCCTCGACATCAAGGGCATCTCGGAGGTCGCACACCGCAACGGCCTGCCGCTGATCATCGACAACACCGTCGCCACCCCGTACCTGATCAACCCGCTGGCCCACGGCGCCGACGTCGTCGTCCACTCGGCCACCAAGTACATCGGCGGCCACGGCACCGCGATCGGCGGCGTGATCGTCGACGGCGGCACCTTCGACTGGCGCGTCCAGCGCGACGGCAAGGACCTGTTCCCCGGCTTCACCACCCCGGACCCCAGCTACCACGGTGCGGTCTTCGCCGACCTCGGCGCTCCGGCCTACGCACTGAAGGCCCGCGTCCAGTGGCTGCGCGACACCGGTGCGGCGATCGCCCCGTTCAACGCCTTCCTGCTCGCCCAGGGCCTCGAGACCCTGAGCCTGCGCATCGAGCGCCACGTCTCGAACGCGCAGAAGGTCGCGAAGTTCCTGGAGGGTCACGCCCAGGTCGAGTCCGTCGCCTACGCCGGCCTCGAGTCCTCGCCGTGGTACCAGCGCGGCCAGGAACTCGCCCCCAAGGGCCAGGGTGCGATCATCGCCTTCGAGATCACCGGCGGTGTCGACGCGGGCAAGAAGTTCGTCGACGCCCTGACCCTGCACAGCCATGTGGCCAACATCGGCGACGTCCGTTCGCTGGTCATCCATCCGGCCTCGACCACCCACAGCCAGCTGACCCCGGAGGAGCAGCTCGCCGCAGGTGTCACCCCGGGCCTGGTGCGCCTGGCCGTGGGTATCGAGGGAATCGACGACATCCTGGCGGACCTCGAACAGGGCTTCGCAGCCGCCAAATAGGACAGGTGAGGCAGTTTTGTCGGTGAGTATCGACCTGAACGCGCAAGCGTCTGATCAGCCCGACTGGGAATCGGTCCCGGACGGGAAGCTCGTCGGCATGAGCATCGGCTCGCTGCCTCTCGACAGCGGTGAACGGATCGACAACGTCACCCTGGCGTTCCAGCGCTGGGGGACGTTGTCGCCGTCCCGCGACAACGTCATCCTCACCCTGCACGCCCTCACCGGCGACTCCCACGTCACCGGTCCCGCCGACGCCGAGCACGAGACGCCCGGCTGGTGGGACGGCCTCATCGGCCCGGGCCAGGCGATCGACACCGACGAGTGGTGCGTCATCTCGGCCAACGTGCTCGGTGGGTGCAAGGGATCGACCGGTCCCGGCTCCCTCGCCTCCGACGGTCGACCGTGGGGTTCACGCTTCCCGCAGATCACCGTGCTCGACCAGGTCCGCGCCGAGGTCGCACTCCTCGACCGCCTCGGAATCCGCAGTGTCGGAGCAGTTCTCGGCGGATCGATGGGTGGTGCCCGCGCGCTCGAGTGGGCCATCGAGTACCCCGATCGCGTCCGCAGCGCACTGGTGCTGGCCGTCGGCGCCCGCGCCACTGCCGACCAGATCGGCATCCAGACCACACAGATCGCCGCCATCAAGTCCGACCCGGCCTGGCACGGCGGCAACTACCACGGAACCGGACAGACACCGCTGACCGGCATGGGCATCGCCCGCCAGATCGCACACCTGTCCTACCGCAGCGAACCCGAGCTCGACGAGCGGTTCGAGAACAAACCGCAGGGCGACGAGCAGCCGCTACTCGGCGGTCGTTACGCCGTGCAGAGCTACCTCGAACATCAGGCGTCGAAGCTGATGCAGCGCTTCGACCCGGGCAGCTACGTAGTGCTCACCGAGGTCCTCAACCATCACGACGTCGGCCGCAACCGCGGCGGCATCAAGAAGGCGCTCAACGAGTGCAAGGTCCCGGTCATCGTCGGCGGAATCGACTCGGATCGCCTGTACCCGTTGCGGTTACAGGCCGAGCTCGCCGAAGAACTGGGCAACTGCGTCGGCGGCCTGCAGGTCGTGCGATCCGACACCGGACACGACGGCTTCCTCACCGAGTTCGACGCCATCAGCGACCTGCTCAAGCGCACGGTCGAGCTCGCACGCCGCGACGCCTGACCCCCAGCCCTCCCGGGTTCGGAAACCGGCCGCCTGCGCTCAGCGCGGAGCGGGAACCGGGGTGCTCGACGACGCCGGCGGTGCCGTCCGAACGGCTCCGGATTGCGGTGTCTCTTCGCTGGGCGATGCCCCCGACGACTGACTGGGTGCCGACTTGTTCGGCGTCGGCTGGGTGAGCGGCGGCGGAGCCGGCGTGGTGTTCCGCGGCCGGACCTCCTTGGGCAGCAGGGTCGGCGGGATCGGGGGCGGCGTCGAGCCCGGCACGAACGGCAGCGTCGGCCACGGGAACGGCGACAGCGTGCGCGTGCTGGTCGTCCCGGTCGACGGCTCGGTCGGCGGCAACTCGGTGGTGGCCCAGCCCGGCTGTTCGTTCCACGCCGGCGGCTCCTCCGGCTGCACCGGCTGGACGGGCTGCTCATGGGTCTGCTCGACCGGCTGATCCGGAACCTGCGTCACCGGGGCCTGGGTCGTCGGCACCGGCGTCGAACTCTTCTCGCTCGACGTGGCGACGGCGGGGACGCTACCGACCGTCGACGACGGCTCGGGGACCTCGCGGTCGGCGAACGACGAGCTGACCGCGTAGAAGGTGATCAGGACCGCGGCGATGATCGCGCCCGCGGCCGCAAGCGGCGTGGCCGATAACCACTCGCGCTGCCGCTGCCCGCCGATGAAGGCGAGCCGGGTTGTGCCCGAATAGGTTTCGCCGGCCAGAAGTGCCGCTCCGGTCGCCGCGACCAGTTCCGGGGTCGACGGGCACACCGTGTCGAGGTCATGGCCGCGGGCCATGTCGCGGACCGCGGGCAGATTGGCCAGACCGCCGACGAAGACCACCGCCTCCGGGATGACGCCACGGGCGGACGCCTCGGCGACGTAACGGTCGAACACCTCGCGTGCCTCGCGGACCATCGGTGCCACCGCGTTGGCGACATGGGACTCGGTCAGCGCGACCCGTCCCGCACCGCCGGGGAGGGCCACCGAGGGGCCGTCTGAACCAGCTCCCGAATGTCCGTAGGCGATCTCTTCTTTCGCGGTCCGGCAGGCGCTGAGCAGTTCGCTGCGTCCGGCGCGCGTGCGGGCGGCCTCTCCCAGCGATGGGTTGTCGGCGGTGAGGTTCGCGGCGATGGCCCGGTCGAGGCGGCGTCCGCTGAGGACCGTCGAGCGTTCGAGCCCGGTGATCCGGCGACTGCTCGGATCAACGGTGTAGATCGACATACCGGTGTCGCCGCAGTCGACAACGACGGCGGTGGAGAAACGATCGATCTCGCCGGTGTCGGCGAGGCAGGCGACCACGGCCTCGTCCTCGGCGACCAGACGGATCTGGCGTCGGGGGCCGCTCCCCCGCGATCGCAGATGGCGCCGTTGGGCGGCGGTACGGGCGGCCACGCCGATCGGGCCCACCCGGGCGTCGGCCTCGCGGGCGGCGCCGAGCATGACGTCGATGCCGGCGTTGACGCGACCCGCGCCGTCGAGACCGTCGGTGGGGTCGACGTCGATGACGCGGGAATCCACCACGCTGCGGCCGAGATCGTCACGCGTCAGCAGGACGTAGTGGATCATGCCGGCACCTGCCGACACGCCCATCGACGTCACTTCATTCACATGGTCATCGGTCGGTGTTGCAGTGATACGTACTCCAGCGGTCGGTGCGTCTGCCCCAGCGTCGTACTCAGTGCTCGGCAGAGAGAGTTGCCTGGTCAGGCGCGACCACTCGGTCTGAAGGTCACGCTCAGGTATCTATTGTAATCAATCCGTGCCCAAAGAGTCGATCGACGTGGCGAGCCAGAGCATCACACCGCCGACCGTCGCCATCACGGAGACGTCAAACAATTTCCCTCTGACCTGCAGTAATCCCGCCTGGGACGCCGGGATGAACGCACGGAGCAGTGCTCCGACGAGAAGCGCCGTGCCGAACACGAAGGATCCTCGGCGCCAGCGATCGAACATCACGAGCAGCGCTGCTGCCAGGACACCCAGCATGACCAGCAGGTACGGGATCTGGACGAGAACCGCGCGCACCCCCTGCACCGGCTCGGGCCCGGGTGCGGTGTCGTGATGTCCGTCACCAGGGGCCGGCGGACGCAACCGATTCGGATCCGACGAGGGCAGATCCGCCCCGGCCGGACCGACCCGCGGCTCGTCCGGACTCACGCCGTGCCGCCGCCCTCAACGCCGGCGACGGCTTCGGTGGCGGCCTGCTGGGCGGCGAGTTGCTGCTCGGCCCGTTCGACGACGTTGACGAGCAGGAAGGCGCGCGTGAGGGGTCCGACCCCGCCGGGGTTCGGCGAGACGTGTCCGGCGACCTCCCACACGTCGGGATGGACGTCGCCGACCAGGCCGTCGTCGGTCCGGCTGACGCCCACGTCGATGACCGCGGCACCCGGCTTCACCATGTCCTTGGTGATCAGATGCGGCACGCCGGCGGCCGCGACGACGATGTCGGCGCGCTCGACCTCGGACCGGAGATCGGCGGTGCCGGTGTGGCAGAGGGTGACGGTGGCGTTCTCGCTACGCCGTGTCAGCAGCAGGCCGATCGGCCGGCCGATGGTGACGCCGCGCCCCACGACGGTGACGCGGGCACCGGCGATCGGGATGTCGTAGCGACGGAGGAGATGGATGACGCCGCGCGGCGTGCACGGGAGTGTCGACTCCTTGCCCAGGACCAGGCGACCGAGGTTGATCGGGTGCAGTCCGTCGGCGTCCTTGAGCGGATCGATCCGCTCGAGCGCCGCGTTCTCGTCGAGGTGCTTGGGCAGTGGCAGCTGCACGATGTACCCGGTGCAGGCCGGGTCGGCGTTCAGTTCGTCGATCGCCGCGTTGAGCTGCTCGGTGGTGGCGTCGGCCGGCAGATCCTTGCGGATGGAGGCGACCCCGATGCGGGCGCAGTCCGAGTGCTTGCCCTTCACATAGGAATGCGAGCCCGGGTCGTCGCCGACGAGCACTGTGCCCAGACCGGGGGTGATGCCCGCCTCGCGCAGTGTGTTCACCCGTTCGGTGAGATCTGCGAAGATCTCGTCGCGCGTGGTCTTGCCGTCCAGTCGTATCGCGGTCACGCCCGACATTCTTCCATCCACGACGACTGCGATGTGAGCCACTACTGTCAGAGCCGTGAGAGCAACACGGGCCGACGTCGACCTCGCTGCGGCAACCATCTCCCCTCTCCTGCGACGGACACCGACACTGCGCACTGTCATCGAGACCGTCGACGGCCCCCGGGACGTCGTGTTCAAACTCGAATACCTCCAGCTCGGCGGCTGTTTCAAGGTGCGGGGCAGCCTGTCGACGACGCTGCATGCACGCGCCCGGGGAGCGCTGACCGACGCCGGCGTTCTCGTCGCATCCGGAGGCAACGCGGCGATCGGCGCGGCGTGGGCCGCACGGATCGCCGGCGTGCCGTGCACGGTCGTGATCCCCGAGACCGCACCCGAGGTCAAGGTCCAGACGTTGCGCACCCTGGGCGCGCAGGTCCATCTCGTCGGACTGCGCTATCAGGACGCCGCCGACGCCGCAGGCGAACTCGCCGCAACCACCGGTGCGCTCCCACTGCACGCATACGATCTGCCCGACATCGTCGCGGGCGCGGGCACGATCGGTCTCGAGATGACCGAGGACGTCCCCGATCCGCTTACCACCGTGGTCTGCGTCGGCGGTGGCGGCCTGCTGGCCGGTCTCGCGGCGACCCTGCGTCCCGGTGACCGCCTCGTGGGTGTCGAACCCCTCGGGGCGTCCTGTCTCCACCAGGCACGGGCGGCGGGATCACCGGTCCCGGTCGAACTCGAGAGCGTCGCCGCCGATTCCCTCGGCGCCACCCGCGTCGGCGACATCTGCTGGGAGACCGCCGCGCAGCGCCCCGACGTCGACAGCGTGCTGGTGACCGACGCCCAGCTCATCGACGCACGGCGGATGCTGTGGGACTCTCACCGCATCCTCGTCGAACACGGCACCGCCGCCGCCGTCGCCGCGGTGACCACCGGAGCGGTTCGCCCGGAACCGGATTCGACGCTGTGCATCGTGCTGTGCGGGGCGAACACCGGCTTCGACCTGTAGCGGAGTTCCGCGCGCTGTCATCGGCGCCGAGCCCGGCGACTACGCTGAGCACATCATGTTCCGGATCATGTTCTATCAACCCTGCATCCCGCCGAACACCGGAAACGCGATCCGGCTGGCCGCCAACACCGGGTGCGAACTGCACCTCATCGAACCGTTGGGGTTCTCGATGTCCGACGCCCAGGTCAAGCGGGCGGGGTTGGACTATCACGAGATGGCCACCGTGACCGTGCATCCCAACCTGGTGACGGCGTGGACCACACTGAAGCCCGAGCGGGTGTTCGCGTTCACCGCACACGCGGAGCGCTACCACACCGACGTCGACTACCGGCCCGGCGACGTGCTGCTGTTCGGTCCGGAACCCACCGGTCTGCCCGACGAAGTGCTCGCCGAACCCGAGGTCACCGACCGGGTGCGCATCCCGATGCTCGCCGGCCGTCGATCCCACAACCTCGCCAACGCGGCGAGCATCGTCGTCTACGAGGCGTGGCGGCAGAACGGCTTCGTCGGCGCCGTCTAGTCGACGCGGTACCGCTTGGTGCGGGCGGTGGCCCCGCCGATGAGCGCGACCTTGCTCTTGGGTACGCCGAGATGTGAGGCGAGCAGCTCGGCGACCGCCTTGTTGGCACGACCCTCGGTGGCGGGTTCGCGAACGTAGATGGTGAGGGCTCCGTCGGGTCCGGCCTCCACCAGCGGACCCTTGCTGCTCTTCGGCTTGACGGTCACCACGACCTGCTGCGACATCGATTTCCCCGATTCGTAGTTTGTCACTCCGGCAGACCCCGACGGGTCACTGCCAGTCCCTGGATCTGGTTCCCACCCGAAGATCCATGCGCTGCAAACGATCTGCGACAACGGTCACGGCGCCTTCAGCATTCTGTACCCGACCGCGCACCAGCAACGCCGGTGCGGTCTGTGCCAGTACACAGTACCGCGCCCACAGGCCGACGGAACACACCACGTTGACCATCCCGGTCTCGTCCTCGAGGTTGATGAAGGTCACCCCTGACGCCGTCGCAGGTCGTTGGCGGTGTGTCACCGCCCCGCCGATCAGTACGCGCGCGCCGTCGGGCACCGACAGCAACCGGTCCGCGGCCACCACCCCCATCGCGTCGAGCCGAGGGCGCAGGAATTGCGTCGGATACGACTTCGGGGTGATGCCGGTGGCCCAGGCGTCGGTGGCCGCCAGTTCGATGTCGGACAGCCCGGGCAGCGTCGGCGTGGCACCCGACGAGCGGAGTTCCAGCTGGTCGTCGCGAACGGTCGCGGCCGCCCCGGCCTCCCAGAGCGCCTGGCGCCTGCTGAGACCGAAACCGTCGAAGGCCCCTGCCCCGGCGAGACCCTCGAGTTCCTTGGCGCTCAACGCTGCCCGGCGGGAGACGTCGGTGATGTCGGTGTACGGTCCGTCGGCGCGCCGGTCGACGATCCGCTGGGCCACCTCCTCCCCGACCCCGCGCACCTCGTCGAGCCCCAGACGCACGTCGAGGCCCTCGTTCTCCAGGGTTGCGTGCGCGAGGGAGGCGTTGATGTCGGGGCGATGGACCGCCACCCCGTGCCGGCGGGCGTCGGCGACCAGCGTCTGCGGCGAGTAGAAACCCATCGGCTGAGCCCGTAGCAGCGCCGCGCAGAACGCGGCCGGGTGATGCAGCTTGAACCACGACGAGTAGAAGACCAGCGAGGCGAAACTCTGCGAATGGCTCTCCGGGAAGCCGAAGTTGGCGAAGGCGGCCATCTTCTCGAAGATACGGTCGGCGGCGTCCCCGGTGATGCCGTGGAGCTCTTCCATCCCGGCATAGAAGCGTTTGCGCAGGCGTTCCATCTTCTCCGGCGACCGCTTGGAGCCCATCGCCCGACGCAGCTGGTCGGCCTCGGAGGCGTCGAAGCCCGCGACGTCGACGGCCAGCTGCATCAACTGTTCCTGGAACAGTGGCACCCCCAGCGTCCGTTCGAGGGCCTTGTGCATCGACGGGTGTTCGACGGTGACCGGCTCGTCTCCGTTGCGTCGCTTGATGAAGGGATGCACCGAACCACCCTGGATGGGACCGGGACGGATCAGCGCCACCTCGACGACCAGGTCGTAGAAACAACGCGGTTTCAGCCGCGGCAGGGTCGCCATCTGGGCGCGGGACTCCACCTGGAACACGCCGACCGAGTCGGCGCGGCACAGCATCTCGTAGACCGCCGGTTCGGCGAGGTCGAGGGTGGCGAGATCGACCTCGATGCCCTTGTGCTCGGCGACCAGATCGATCGCGTAGTGCAGCGCCGAGAGCATCCCGAGACCGAGCATGTCGAACTTGACCAGCCCGATGGCCGCGCAGTCGTCCTTGTCCCACTGCAGCACGCTGCGGTTCTCCATCCGTGCCCACTCCGTGGGGCAGACGTCGGCGATGGGCCGGTCACAGATCACCATGCCCCCGGAGTGGATGCCCAGATGCCGTGGCATGCCCAGGATCTCACCGGCCAGATCGGTCACGTCGGAAGGCGCGGTGTCCGGGGACTTGGCCCAGGCGTCCTGCTGCCCGGGTGCATACCCCAGCGCCCGCGCCATGTCCCGGATCGCCGAGCGGCCGCGATAGGTGATGACGTTGGCCACCTGGGCGCTGCGATCCCGGCCATACCGGCGGTAGACGTACTGGATGGCCTCCTCACGACGGTCGGACTCGATGTCGATGTCGATGTCGGGTGGCCCGTCGCGCTCTGGGGCGAGGAACCGCTCGAACAGCAGCTTGTTGGCGACCGGGTCGACGTTGGTGATCCCCAACGCGTAACAGACCGCCGAGTTGGCGGCACTCCCCCGGCCCTGACACAGGATGTCGTTGGCCTTGCAGAAGTCGACGATGTCGGCGACGACGAGGAAATAGCCGGGGAACGTGAGGGTTTCGATGATGGCGAGTTCGTGTTCGATCTGCCGGTAGGCCTGCGGATGTTCGACGGGTGTGCCGTATCGACGCCGGGCGCGGGTCATGGTGAGTTCGCGCAGCCAGCTGGCCTCGGTGTAACCCTCCGGCACGTCGAACGGCGGCAACTCCGGTGCGATCAGACCGAGCTCGAAGGCGCAGTCGGCGGCGATGCCGACCGCGTTGTCGATCGCGTCGAGGTGCGCGGGCATCAGCCGGGCCATCTCGTCACCGCTGCGCAGGTGTGCGCCGGCGACACCCGGCATCCATCCGGCGATGGTCTCGATGTCGGTGCGTGCCCGTACCGCCGCCATCGCCATCGCCAGCCGGCGGCGTCGGGGTGCGGCGAAGTGCGCACCCGTGGTCGCAACCGTCGGCACTCCGACGCGGGCGGCGAGACCGGCGAGCACACCATTGCGTTCGTCGTCGTCGGGCATGCCCTGGGCGGTGAGTTCGAGGACGACGTTGCCGTGGCCGTAGGTCTCGATCATCTCCCGCAGCGCGATCTCCGCGGCCGGGACGCCGCCGCGGTCCAGCGCACGCCGGACCGCGCCCTTCCGGCAACCGGTGAGGACCAGCCAGTGCCCGTCGCCCGCACCGGCCAGGGCGTCGCGGTCGTAGCGCAGCAACCCCTTCTCACCCGCCACCATGTGCGCCTCGGCGATGGTCCGCGACAACCGCCGGTAACCCTCTCCGTCGCGGGCGAGGACCAGCAGATGCTCTCCCGGCGGATCGTTGAGACCGGTCCGGGCGATGTCGGGTTCCAGCGACAGCTCGGCACCGAAGACCGTCGGCATCGCGAACTCGCGGGCGGCCTCCGCGAACCGGACGATGCCGTAGAAGCCGTCGTGATCGGTGACGGCCAGCGCCTGGAGTCCGAGGCGTTCGGCCTCCTCTACCAGTTCCTCCGGCATCGACGCGCCGTCGAGGAAGCTGTACGAGCTGTGGGCGTGGAGCTCGGCATAGGCCACCGACGACGAGCCACGCGCGATGTCCTCCGCCTGGTAGGCGCCGCGTTTGCGCGACCAGGCCGGGCTGTCGCCGCCGTCGCCCGGGAACATCGCGTGGTCGCTGTCGTCGGGACCGAAGGCGGTGCCCGGACGCCCGCCGTCGGGCGCGCGACCGGAGAGCACCCGCTCCATCTCCGACCATGTCGGTGGTCCCTGATCCCAGCCCACCCGAACAGTCTATCGAACATATTTTCGAATGAACATCTCGATTCCACACCCGGAAGTCATTGCGCTCAGGCCAGGTAAGTGCAACTCTGAGTACCAGACAGATTCCATCTCCCATCCGGGGGGACGAGGACATCAAGCGGGCCTCACGCCCGCTCACATGATGGGATCCCTACATGACCAGCTACTTCATCACCGGAGGCAGCGGATTCATCGGCCGACGCGTCATCGATCGACTTCTGACCGTCGACCCTGGCGCGACCATCCACGCCCTGGTGCGCGAATCCTCCCGATCGGCGTTCGACGCCCTGCTCGACGAGCTCGGTGCCACCGGCCGGGTGACCCCGGTCGTCGGGGACCTGACCAGCCCGGGCCTCGGCCTCGACGCGCATGACCTGCCGGAATTCGACCACGTGGTCCACCTCGCCGCGATCTACGACATGGCCGCCGACGCCGAGTCACAGCGCGCGGCCAACGTCATCGGCACCTCTCGCGTCGCCGACTTCGCCATCGCCCACGACGCCCTGTTCCACCACGTGTCCTCGGTCGCCGTCGCCGGCGATCACCGCGGCCGGTTCACCGAAACCGATTTCGAGGTCGGCCAGGGCTTTCCGACGGCGTACCACCGGACCAAGTTCGAGGCGGAGCGGGTCGTCCGCGAACGCGAGGGCCTGCGGTGGCGGGTCTACCGGCCCTCGATCGTGGTCGGCGACTCGCGAACCGGCGAGATGGACAAGATCGACGGTCCCTACTACTTCTTCGGCCACCTCGCCGCGCTCGGCCACCTGCCGTCGAGGCTGCGGTTGCCGATGCCCGACCTCGGCAAACTCAACATGGTGCCCGTCGACTTCGTCGCCGCCGCGATGGTCGCACTCATCGCCGTGGACCCCGAACGCAGCGGGCTGGTGTTCCACCTCGGCGACCGGCGTTCGCTGACCACCACCGAGATGTACAACGCCCTCGCCCCGGCGTTCGGCGCGCCTCGCGGTTTCGACGTCATCCCGCACTCGGTGGTCGAGCCCGCGCTGGCACTGTCGGCCATGGGACCCGCTCGCATCGGCCGCAATCTCCTTGCCGCCCAACAGGGTATCCCGTCGGCGGTGCTCGACGCGGTGTCGCTGCCGGTGGACTTCTCCTCCGACGCCACCCTCGCCGTCCTCCACGAGCACGGGATCAGCGTTCCGGACTTCACCGAGTACGCACCGGGCCTGTGGCAGTACTGGTCTACCCACCTCGACCGGTCCCGCAACCGGCGCCGCGATCCCCGGGGTCCGCTGGTGGGCAAGAACATCCTGATCACCGGCGGGTCGAGCGGTATCGGCAAGGCCACCGCCCGGATGTGCGTCGCCCGCGGCGCCAATGTGATGATCGTGGCCCGGTCGGCCGAGGAACTCGATTCCGCCGCAGACGAATTGAACTCGACGACCAGCAAGAAGGGCATCCCGCCGGGCCGGGCGGTGGCGTACCAGTGCGACATCACCGACGAGGAGTCGGTCAACGCGCTGGTCAAGTCGGTGCTCGCCGAGCACGGTCACGTGGACGTGCTGGTCAACAACGCCGGCCGGTCCATCCGGCGCGCCACGGTGAACTCGGTGCAGCGCTCGCACGACTACCACCGGGTCATGGCGGTCAACTACTTCGGCGCGGTCAACCTCATCCTCGGGCTCCTGCCGCACATGGTGGCCCGGAGGTCGGGGCATGTGGTCAACGTGACCTCGATCGCGGTGCAGTCCCGCGGGCCGCGCTTCGGTGCGTACGCGGCGTCGAAGGCGGCGCTGGAGGCGTTCAGCGACGTCACCGGCACCGAGACCGTCTCCGACCACGTCACGTTCTCCAATGTGCGTCTGCCGCTGGTGAAGACGCGGATGATCTCGCCCACCGAGGCCTACGACAACCAGCCCGGCACCTGGGATGTGGACAAGGCCGCCGCTCGCGTGTTGCACGCGATCGTCGACCGGCCCAAGCGGGTCAGCTCGGTCGTCGGGACGATCGCCGAGATCGGGCACCGCTTCACCCCCGGCCTGACCACCCGCATCCTGCATCAGGAGTATCTGCTGTTCGGTGAGTCGGCGGCAGCGATGGGGCGTGCCCGCCGTTCGGGTGGGCGCGACGCGTGATCGACACCCCGTACCTCGAGGTCGACGTCGACCGCCTGGACCGCAACCTCGCCACCCTCGCCGGAGCAGCCCGGAGCTTCGGGGTCGACGTCCGACCGCACGCCAAGACCCACAAGTGCGCCGAGATCGCCCGCCTGCAGATCGAGCACGGCGCGGTCGGACTGACCGTGGCGACCATCGGCGAGGCCGAGGCCTTCGCCGACGCCGCGGAGATCACCGGGTGCACCGACATCTTCATCGCGTATCCGTTGTGGCCGACCGCCGGTCAGGCAACACGGCTGCGCGCCCTCGCCGAACGGGTCACCCTGCGACTGGGGATCGATTCCCTCGCCGGCGCACGGCATCTCGCCTCGGCGGTGGGTTCGGCGCCGATACAGGTGCTCGTCGAGGTCGACTCCGGTCAGCACCGCACCGGCGTCACCCCCGAACTGGCCGGTTCGGTCGGCGCCGCGGGCGTCGCAGAAGGACTCGACGTGATCGGCGTGTTCACCTTCCCGGGCCACTCCTATGGCCTCGGGGACACCCGACGCGACGCCGCCGCCCAGGAGCTGGCCGCACTGGCGACGGCGGCCGACGGCTTGCGCGCCAACGGAATCGAACCGCGCGTACGCAGCGGCGGCTCGACCCCGACGGTCGGCCTGCTCGACGCCGGGCAGGCGAACGTCCTGACCGAGATCCGGCCCGGCGTGTACCCGTTCAACGACGCGCAGCAGGTGGAGATCGGCTCGTGCGGTTTCGGCGACGTCTCGTTGACCGCGGTCGCGACGGTGGTACGCCGTGACAACCACCGGATCGTCCTCGACGCGGGCAGCAAGATCCTCGGAGCCGACCGCGCCCCCTGGGCCACCGGGTACGGCCGGCTCCTCGATCATCATGACGCCCGCATCGTGATGCTGTCGGAACATCATGCGGTGGTGGAGTTCCCGGCCGGGGCGTCCGACGAGCGCATCCCCGGTATCGGGAGTTTCGTGCGCGTGGTGCCGAATCACGTGTGCAACGCGGTCAACCTCGTCGACGAACTGGTGGCGATCGACGGCTCGGACACACGCTGGCCGGTGATCGCGCGGGGACGCAACAGCTGAGGCCTTCACTCGTAGACCCCTTCGACGATCCACTCACCGCCGCGATAGCAGAGCAGCAGCGCGCGTGAGTCGTCGAGCAGGACCTGTGCCCGGGCGGTCAGCTCCGTGGCCCCAGCCGCGGATGCCCGTTCCATGCCGACCGGCCACGGGCCGGCCCACCAGCACAGTCCCCAGCTCGCCTTTCGACCCTTCCCGCGACCCGACGACCCCGACAACCGGACGGTCACCGGTTCGGCGGTGAACGCTCCCCGCTCGGTCACCCGCACCGGCTGACCGAGTGCGTCGAGCACGCTGATCGCCGTCTCCACCAGCACGGTGGGCGTGGGTTGCGGCAGGTGGCCCGGCCACGGCGCGGAGGGGTCGCGGCGCGGTGTCCGCTCGTCACCGAGGGACACCATCGTGATCCGTTCGGCCGGGCCGCGCCCGCCGCTGAGCACCGGGATGCGCACGGCATCGCCTCCCAGCAGACCTTGGATGCGGACCAGGGAGCGTCGGGCGCGTTCTTCGACGTCGGGGTCGACCGCCGAGCCACCGGTGAGGGTGTCCGAGAGCTGGTAGTGCAGGGCACCGGCCTCGACGACCTCCACCGGCTCCAGCCGCAGACGCACGATCGGCGAGTCGGGGCGGGTGTCCTTGACCTGGCCTCTCGCCCGTCCGTTACCCCGCCGGCCACCGGTCAGCCAGCCCTCCAGCTGCCATCGGATGCGGTCCGCGGTGGTCTCCGGGGTCAGCGGCTGCGCACAGTTCCACGTCCGCGAATGCTGCTGTCCGCGTTCGGTGGTCGCCTCGATGGTGAGTCGGGTGCAGGCCACGGCGGCATCGCGCAGGCGCCGGTGGAGCTTCTCGGCGAGGGTGCGGCCGATGAACGCCGCGGCGTCGATGCGGTCGACGGGCGGATCGCAGGTGTGGTCGACGTCCAGCTCGGCCGGCAGGTGTCGGCCCGACGGCACTCGACCCGGCAACGCGTTGGCCAGACGGTGCGCGAGCACCGCGTCCCGGGCGAAACGGGTCGCCACGTCGGCGATGTCCATCTCGGCGAATGCGCCGATGGTGCCGATCCCCAGGCGCCGCAACAGGTCCACCAGCTCGGCACGCGACGGATCGCTCATGCTCGGTTCGAGGGCGAGGTCGGCGATGGGCCGGTCGGCGAGATAGGCCCGGTCTCCGCCCGGCTCGACCTGATGGCCGCGCCGCGCGGCGAGGACCGCGGTGAAGATCTCGTCGGCGATGCCGACCTGCGACTCGATGCCGCAGGCCGACACGATGTCGACGAGTTCTTCGGCAAGTGCCTCCATGCCGCCGAAGTAGCGCGCCGCCCGATCTCCGGGGATCACCAGCAGACCGGGCCGGAGCACCTCGAGGGTCGGGAGCACCTCGGCCACCGCGGCCACCACCGGATCGAACAGCCGACCGTCGCGGACCTCGTCGGCCGCGACGACGGTCATCTCCGGGCAGAGTGCCTGCGCCTGACGTTTGCGCATGCCGCGTCGGACGCCGACGGCCCGGGCGGTGGACGAACAGGCCACCACCCGATTCGCCGACAACACCGCCACCGGATGCAACGGCGGCAGATCGGCCTCGGCGGCCGCCGCCATCGCCGGCCAGTCCGGGCACCAGAGCGCAAGGGTCCGCCTGGCGGGTTCCTGCCGTGTCATCAGTTCGCGACCGCGAGGACCGGACGAGTGCTCGTCGTCGAGACCATCTCCACCGATCGATCGGACCCCTGGCCTCGTGCCAGGAGATCGACCTCGGTGCTCTGCGTCTGACGGCCGCGTCCCGATGCCGTGACCTGCAGTCTCATCCCGCCGATGCGGCCATAACCGCTGCGCGCGGAGTCGAGGTCGGTGGCGCCGGACAGCAACGGACTGTGCCGGTAGGTGAGCACCCGCGCCTCGATGTTCAGCTGCGCACCCGGCCAGGTGCCCCCGGCGACCAGCAGGACCGACGACTGCTTACGGACGCGTCCCATCACCACGCGTGCCCGCGACGGGGGCACCGCATCCGCCGTACCCGGCCCCACACGGCCGAGCACCACCAGGTCCATGCCGTCGAGCAGGACGGCGGCCACCTCCACCGGATCGATGCCGGGGTCGGGGATGGTGGCGATGCGCGAGAGGTCCGCGCCCATCTCCACCGCCGACAGCAGGCTCAGCCGGGGCATCCCGACGATCCCGACCTGGCCGCCCGCACGGGTGACCGACGCGATCATCGCGACCAGCAACGAGTTGGCGCCATCGAACCGGGCGACCGTACCGCGCGGAATCCCGTTGTGCGGCAATATCTCCGACAACGGCTCCGGAATCGGCAGCACGCCGGCGGCCGGATCGCGGGTCTCCACCACAGGCCGGTCGGGGCGTCCCGACATCGCCGCCATGCGTCGGCGGAGTCCGGCCAATTCATCCGTACGGGACGACACATCCATGACACTCTCCAGTCGCGTGGTGGTACTCGAGCGAGCCGGGAAGGTGCTGCGCCATCTGGTCCTCGAACCGCCGTGGGAATGATCCGAGAGGGTGATCTCGTCCGCCGATCATTCGAACATTGTTTCGATAACCAGAGAGTAGAACCACCCACCGACAAGCGTCAACCGAGGCCCGTCAGCACCCGTATCACGCTCGTAACACGTTGCACTGGTGTATCTTTCGCCACAGACCCCGAGGTGCGAGCACCAACCCCGCTGCCTGAGGTGAGAGGAGCGCAAGCGACGAGCCACGAAGGCCTGGTGACGTCATCTCACCAGGCCTTCGTGGCTCGCTTCGCTCGCACCTCAGGCAGCGGGGGCAGCTCGCTTCGCTCTCGCACCTCAGGCAGCAGAGGGTCAGAACAGAGTGAGCGCGTGCTGCAGCTCGGGTGCGGCCACCGATCCGGGCGATCCCGCGTCCGAGCCGGACTGTCGCAGCCCACCGGAGCCCGCCAGCCCGTGCTGCTGCACCAGGGGCTGCATCCGCTCACGCAGCCATGAGGAGTACTCCGGCGTCACGTAGGCACCGCGCCCGTAGAGTCCGCGGTATCTGCGGATCAGTGCGGGATGTTCCTCGGCCAGCCACTCCAGGAACCACGGCTTGGTCGAGGATCGCAGGTGCATGGGGAACGCGGTCACGCCCGACGCCCCCGCGTCGGCGAGAGCCCCGAGCAGCTCGTCGAGATGGGATTTCGCATCCGTGAGATACGGGATGACCGGTGCGACCATCACGTGCGGCGCGAGGCCGGCGTCGGCGAGGTCGCGGATCAGCGACAGTCTGGCTTGCGGCGACGGGGTGCCGGGTTCGATCTTCTTCTGCAGATCCGGGTCGATGATGGCCAGCGAGATGCCGATGCTCACCGGGACCTGGCCCGCCGCCTGCCGCAGCAGAGGCAGATCGCGCCGGATCAGCGTCCCCTTGGTGAGGATCGAGAACGGTGTCCGGGACTCTGCGAGCGCAGAGATCACGCCCGGCATGAGCTTGTACCGGCCTTCCGCGCGCTGATACGGGTCGGTGTTGGTGCCCAGTGCGACGGTCTCCCGCGTCCACGAGCGACGCTTGAGCTCCTTGCGCAGCACCGCGGCCACGTTCAGCTTCACGACCACCTGGGAGTCGAAGTCCTTGCCTGCGTCGAGGTCGAGGTATTCGTGCGTCGGCCGGGCGAAACAATAGCGGCACGCGTGAGTGCACCCGCGAAAAGTGTTGACGGTGAACTGGAACGGGAGATGAGACGCTTCCGGGACACGATTGAGAGCACTCTTCGCGAGCACCTCGTGAAAGGTGACACCCTCGAAGTCGGGAGTCCGCACCGACCGCACCAGGCCGGAGCGGCTCAGCCCGGGGAGCGCCCCGTCGTCGACCTCGACCGCCTGCTCGGACCATCGCATGGAGCGAGTCGAACACATGTGCGATCACACTGTCAAGCGCAGTGCCCGCCGACGAGCCCTCGCGGCTATCATCGCCGTATGCCACCGTCCGTCGGAACCCATCATGCCCCAGGTCCCCAGTACCTGGTGGCCGGCCGATACCGCCTGAAGTCGCGGATCGGTGGCGGCGGCATGGGCACGGTGTGGCTGGCCCGCGATCAGCTCCTCGATCGCGACGTGGCCGTCAAGCAGGTCGTCTCCACCGAGGGCCTCACCGAGGATTCCGCGGACAACGTCCGCAAGCGGGCGATGCGCGAGGGTCGCATCGCGGCGAAGCTGTCCCATCGCAATGCCATCGCGATGCACGACGTAGCCCTCGACCGCGGCGAGCCGTGGCTGGTGATGGAGTACCTGCCGTCGCGCAGCGTCGCCCAGATCCTGCATGCAGTAACGACACTCGAGCCGAGGGAGGCGGCCCAGATCGGCGCGCAGGTGGCCGATGCGATGGTCGAGGCCCACGCGGCCGGTATCGTCCACCGCGACATCAAGCCGGGCAACATCCTGATCGCCGAGGGCGGCCGCAACGCGGGGCTCGTCAAGATCACCGACTTCGGCATCTCGCGGGCCAAGGACGACGTCAGCCTCACCCAGACCGGCGTGATCACCGGCACCCCAGCCTATTTCGCCCCCGAGGTGGCTCGTGGCGCGGAGCCGATGGAGGCCTCCGACGTCTACTCGCTGGGCGCCACGATCTACACGATGGTCGAGGGCCAGCCGCCGTTCGGCGTCGACGACAACTCGATCGCCCTGCTGCACAAGGTCGCTCGCGCGCGGATCAACCCGATGACCAAGGCCGGCGACCTCGAACCGGTCCTGCTGCGCCTGCTGGAACCGAGCCCGACGAAGCGGCCGACCATGGCCGAGGCACGTGACGCCCTCACCGCGTTCGCGGCGGGTTCGCGCGGCACCAAGGACCAGGTGCTCACCGGACTCATCACCCGCCCCGGCGCCGGTACGCCGGTGTGGGCGCAGCGCAACAACCGCTCGTCGACCACGGGACCTCACCGCCCGGTCGCGGGCGCGACGCTGCCGCCCTACGCCCAGACCCTGGCCGGCGACCGCGCCTCACGCGACATCCCGCACACCCGGCAGGAGCACCACTCCCCGACCCTGATGTCGACGCCGCCGCCGTATGCGATGACGTCCCAGTCGTCGTCGCCCCACCGTCAGCCGATGAACCCCGGGTTCGGGGAACCGACCCGGAACTCGGCGACCTCCAGCACCGCGCTCGCCGTGTCGGTGTTCGTGTTCTTCGCGGTGCTGGCTGTGCTCGTCGTCCTGGCGATCGCGCTGCTGCGCTAGGGCCTTGAAGTTGAAGCCGCCGCAGCTTCCGCGTGTCCGATTCCCTCCCGCGTACCGGATAGCGCCCGCGGGAGGTAGACGCTCCCGCGGGATCAGCCGATGTGGCGCGTGGCCGCCCAGCGGGTCAACGCGTTCCGGTTGGACTGCTGGGTCTTGCGCAGCACGTTCGACGCATGCGTCTCGACGGTCTTGATCGAGATGAAGAGTTCCTCGGCGATCTCCCGGTAGGTGTAACCGCGGGCCAGCAGCCGCAACACCTCGAGTTCACGGCGGGTGAGGGAGTCGAGTTCGGGATCCAGCGGAGGTTCGGGGGCCGACGACTTCCCGGTGAACGAGTCGAGCACGAACCCGGCCAGCCGAGGGCTGAACACCGCGTCACCCTCCGCGACCCGGCGCACCGCATCGGCGAGTTCGGCGCCGTCGATCGTCTTGGTGACATACCCCCGGGCGCCGGCCCGGATCGTCGCGATCACGTCCTCGGCGGCGTCGGAGACGCTCAGGGCGAGGAAGACCGGCGCGTTCTCGGCATCGGCGCCGAGCCGGTCGAGGACGCCCCGCAACACCGCGACCCCGCCGCCGGCGGGCATGTGGACGTCGAGGAGCACCACATTCGGTGCGGTGGACACGATTCCGGCGATGGCCTCCGGCACGGTGCCCGCCTCCCCGACCACGCGTAGTCCCGACTCGTCGGCCAGTTCCGCGCGCACCCCGGAGCGGAACACGGCGTGGTCGTCGACGAGGTACACGGTGTAGGTCGACGCCGGGGCGTCGGTCGTCGTGTCCGTCGGGTTCGGGGTCTGCTCGGGGGTCATCTCACCTTCCGGTCGTCCGTCGGTTCGTTCTCTGCCTGCTGTTCTACCGGGGATGCCGCGGTGCCGCCGGATTCCTCGACCACCGACACACCGTCGATGCGCGGCATCGTCAGCGCGACGTTGGTACCGCGCCCGGGGTTCGAGGTGATCGACACGCGGCCACCCATGCGTTCCATCCGTGCCCGGATCGACCGGCTGATGCCCTGCCGATCCTCGTCGATGACGTCCGGGTCGAAGCCGACGCCGCGGTCGCGGACGAACACCTCGACCTGGTCCTCGGTCACCTCGCTGTACACGTCGACGGTGCGCTCACCGGAATGCTTCGCCGCGTTGACCAGCGCCTCACGGGTCGCACCCGCCAGCGCCGACCAGCGCTTGGCATCGCGTGCGTCGCTGGGGCGAAGATCGCCGACGGTGATGATCTCGACGTCGACCCCGTACGCGTCCTCGACCTCCGCGCCGACGCTGCGCAGCGCCGCGGCGAGCGAGCCGCGTTCCTGGGCGGGGTCGCCGAACAGCCACGCACGCAGCTCACGCTCCTGACTTCGGGCGAGGCGCGCGACCTCCTCCGGGCGATGCGCCTTCTTCTGGATGAGGGCGAGGGTCTGCAGCACCGAATCGTGCAGGTGCGAGGCGATCTCCTCGCGCTCGGCGTTGCGGATGCGTGCAGCACGTTCCTCGTTGAGGGCCCGCCACATCCGCATCCACAGCGGAACGGTGAGGAGTACGACGCCGATCAGGGTCGCCACCACCGCGAGGATCGTCGAATTGAGTCCGCCGAAGCTGCGGTCGCCCGCGAGGACGATCACCACGAGCCCGCCGACCACCAGCAGCACACCGCCGATCAGCCGTGTCCAGGTCAGCAGCGGAGCGCGCGGCGCACGATGCGAGGTGTCGAACTCGCGCCACACCAGGCTCGCGCCGATGGCGATGAAGACGAACGGAACCAGATACTCCGCGGGCGTGCCCGATGCGGCGAAGCCGACGACCGACATCGCCACGAGCCCGATCACCGCGAGTCCGAGGGACTGCCTGCGTTCGCCCGGTGCGGGCGGTGCGGTGTCCTTGCCGGGCGGGCAGAAGAACCAGAGCAGACCGTAGGCCGCGACCCCGGCCCCGGCCAGCGCGGCGAGCACCACGAACACGATCCGGACGCGAAAGACGTCGACCCCCAGATGGTCGGCTATGCCACCGGCGACCCCGGCGACCACCCGGCCGCCGTCCCGTCGGACCAGCCGCGGGGCAGGCTCCACCTCCGTTCCACTCACACCTCGATGTTCCCACGGGCGGCGAATCCGGACATCGGGGTTCACCCCTGTTTCTGTGCCCGCGATCTCGGGGTCGAGCGTCGCATCCCCGATCAACCCCGGGCGGAAATCAGGGGATCACCCGATGTGCGGCGGGCACTCGGCAGAGCACGATGATCGCCATGGACACCAAGGAGTTCCAGAGTCAGATCAGGGAGATGTGGTCGACACGCCCCTACCGTCCGGAGAACCGGACCATCGCCGGCGTGTGCAGCGGCATCGCCGCCCGCTACCGCGTCGATCCCACGCTCGTGAAGATCGCCTTCGTGGTGTCCGCCTTCTTCGGCGGCAGCGGGCTCATCCTGTACCTCGCGGCGTGGATCGCGTTCCCGGGCCGGCAGCGAGCCCACGCCGAGGCGGTACGCGCCGCGACCACCGGGCACCGCGGTCACCGACGCCACGGACCGCCGTGGGGCAATCCGCAGTTCATCGTGCTGGCGGTCCTCGCGATCGTCATCGTCACCTCGGTCGGCCCGAACCGCACCTGGGGGTCGGGCGGCCTGGTCGGCGCGATCCTCATGCTCGGCGGGTGGTACCTGCTCCACCTGCGCACCCCGACTCCCCCGCCCGGTACCAGCATCGACACCGTCGCCGTCACCGACGTCGTCGTGCCCCCGCCGACGGCGGGACAGTTCGAACGCTGGGTCCCGCGCGCCATGGCCGGCACCGGGATCACCGGTGGCCCGGCGAACACGCCTACCGCCACGAGTGCACCGAACGTCGACCTGCAGAAACCCGCGTCCGACACCGGAACACAACCGGCTCCGGCGACGAGCGAGAACCCCACCACGGAGGCAACGGCGAACCCCGCTGGCACAGAGGAGATCTCCATGACCAAGAGCGACGTCGACACCGCATCGGACGGGACGCAGCGCTGGTCGCCCCTGCCGACCCCGGCGCCCGCCTCCGACGACGTCGACACCTCCCCACCTTCCTGGGATCCGCTGGGTGTGGCCCCGTTCGCCTGGGACCTACCCGAACCCGCCACACCGGCGAAGCCGGTCGAGCAGCGGCGTCGCCGCTCCCCGTTGACGCTGATCGTCCTCGGGCTGGCGGTCATCGTCGGAGCGATCGGGACCGCCCTGCATCAGGCGGGGGTCGACTGGTTCACCGTGCCGCGCATCCTGTCCCTGTGTCTGGCGGTCGTCGGTGCCGGCCTCGTGCTGGCCGCGACGCTGCGTCGACGCACCGGTGAGCACAGCACCGGCCTGTTGCCGGTCGCCATCCTGCTGGGTGTCGCGACCATCGTGACCACCACGGTCTCCGGTGTCACCCTGCCCACCGGCGGGGCCGGCGACCGGAACTGGAAGCCGCTGAGCGAGAATGACATCCAGCCCGAGTACACCCTCGGGATGGGCGAGATGACCCTCGACCTGCGGGAGATCGACCTCACCGCCGACCGACGGGTGGAACTGCGCAACGGGATGGGCGTCATCGAGGTCGCGCTGCCCGAGAACATGAACGTCCGCGTCACCTGCGACACCGGCATCGGCGACATCGATTGCCCCGACGGACTCGACGGTGGCCGTGACGGCACGGACGGTCCAGTCCTCGAGATCGACGCACACACCGGCATGGGAGAGGTTCGGGTCATCCGATGAACGAGCAACTCGACAGCGGCCCGAACGTGGCCGACGACTACACCGAATCGACCCACCGCGCACCGGGATTGGGGGTCGTGGGCATCGCGGCCCTGGCCGTCGCGGGGTGGGGGCTCGCCGGCGGACCGGCACTCCCCGACGCGGCGAACCTCGGCTGGGCGGCCGTCGGCATCGGACTGCTCATCGGCCTGATCCTCATCATCTCCGGAACACGAAACCGGGGATGAGGGACGAGGGGTGAATGCGATCAGGCCGGCGTGAAGTCCACGCCGGCCTGATCGTGTTCGGTCATTCCCACTCGATGGTGCCCGGCGGCTTGCTAGTCACGTCGAGGACGACGCGGTTGACGTCGGGGACCTCGTTGGTGATGCGCGTCGAGATGACCTCGAGGACCTCGTAGGGCACGCGGGTCCAGTCGGCGGTCATCGCGTCCTCGCTCGAGACGGGACGCAGCACGATCGGATGTCCGTAGGTGCGGCCGTCGCCCTGGACGCCGACGCTTCGGACGTCGGCGAGCAGCACCACCGGGCACTGCCAGATCTGGGCGTCGAGACCGGCGGCGGTCAGCTCCTCACGGGCGATGAGATCGGCCTTGCGCAGCATCTCCAGACGATCGGCGGTCACCTCGCCGACGATGCGGATCGCGAGACCCGGACCCGGGAACGGCTGGCGTGCCACGATCTCCTCGGGCAGGCCGAGCTCACGGCCGACGGCGCGGACCTCGTCCTTGAACAGCAGGCGCAGCGGCTCGACGAGGCTGAACTCGAGGTCGTCGGGCAGGCCGCCGACATTGTGGTGGCTCTTGATGTTCGCGGTGCCGCTGCCGCCACCGGATTCCACGACGTCGGGGTACAGGGTGCCCTGGACCAGGAAGTCGACCTTCTCCCCTGCCTCGGCCTCCTCGCCGAGGACCTCGCTCACCGCCCCCTCGAAGGAGCGGATGAACTCGCGGCCGATGATCTTGCGCTTGGTCTCCGGGTCGCTCACACCGGACAGTTCCTTCAGGAACTTGTCGGCGGCGTCGACGGTGACGAGCTTGGCGCCGGTCGCACCGACGAAGTCGTGCTGGACCTGCTCGCGCTCACCGGCGCGGAGCAGTCCGTGGTCGACGAAGACACAGGTGAGGCGGTCGCCGATGGCGCGCTGCACCAGCGCGGCGGCCACCGCGGAGTCGACGCCGCCGGACAGACCGCATATCGCCCGGCCGTCGCCGATCTGATCGGCGACCGCATCGATGAGGGCGTCGGCGATGTTCGCCGCGGTCCAGGTGGCCTCCAGACCGGCGACCTCGTAGAGGAAGCGGGTCAGGATCTGCTGGCCGTGCGGGGTGTGCAGCACCTCGGGGTGGTACTGGACGCCGGCCATGCGGCGCTTGAGGTTCTCGAACGACGCGACAGGGGCGCCCGGCGTCGAACCGGTGACGGTGAAGCCCTCCGGGGCCTGCTGCACCGCGTCGTTGTGGCTCATCCACACCGGCTGGGTGTCGGAGAGGCCCTGGTGGAGGATGCCCTCACCGTTCACCGTCAGGGTGGTGCGACCGAACTCGCGGCCACCGGTGTTGGCGACCTCGCCACCCAGCTTCGCGGCCATCGCCTGGAAGCCGTAGCAGATGCCGAAGACCGGGACGTCCAGGTCGAACACGGCGGGATCGAGTTCGGGGGCGTCCTCGGCGTACACCGACGCCGGTCCGCCCGAGAGGATGATCGCGACCGGGTTCTTCTCCTGGATCTTCGCCAGCGGCGCGTCGTGGGAGATCACCTCGGAGTAGATCCGGGCCTCACGCACTCTTCGTGCGATCAGCTGCGCGTACTGCGCTCCGAAGTCGAGGACGAGTACGGGCCGCGGGCCCTCGAGGAAATCCTCAGCAGAAGAGTCTGTCACCCGGTCGAGTCTAGTGGTCGACCACGACGTGAAATACTTCGACACCGACATGACTGCATCTCCCCGCACCTCCGCATGGTCGCTGAGCATCGGCGATCTCACCCAGGCCGCCGTTTTCGCCGCGTTGATCGCCGCGCTCGGCCTGCCCGGGACCATCAACATCGGCACCAGCGGCGTGCCGATCACGTTCCAGACCCTGGGTGTGATCCTGGCGGGAGCCGTCCTGGGGCCCAAGAAGGGCACCCTCGCGGTCGTCATCTTCATGGTGCTGGCCATCGCCGGACTACCGATCCTGTCGGGCGGACGCAGCGGCCTGACCGCGCTGGCCTCGCCGACCGCCGGTTACTTCGTCGGCTTCCTGCCCGCGGTCATCGTGATCGGCGTGCTCACCGCGGCGATGATGTCCGTCGGCGACAAGCCGCGCTACCGCGTGCTCTGGGGCATCGGGATCAACGCACTGGGCGGGATGTTCGTCCTCTACCTCTTCGGTGTGCTCGGACTGGTCCTGCGCACCGACCTGACGGTGTGGGCGGCGATCACGTCGAACGGACCGTTCATCATCGGCGACGTTCTCAAGGTCGTCGTCGCCGCGCTGGTCGCCGCACAGATCCATCGCGGTCGCCCCGGCCTCATCGAGCCGCTCCGACTGTCCCGGCGCACCGCCGCCGGCAGCTGAGCCGCTCCGCGATCGCCCCGCTCCGATGATCGAGTTCACGAACGTCTCGCATGCCTACGACGACCGGGTCGTGCTGCGCGATGTCTCGTTGGATCTGACCGAGAACCGGATCGGCATCGTCGGGGCGAACGGCAGCGGGAAGTCGACGCTGGCGCGGATGATCAATGCGCTCGTCGTGCCCGGGTCGGGCACGGTGACCGTCGACGGCCTCGACGTCTCCCGCAACAAACGTGAGGTCCGACGCCGCGTCGGGTTCATCTTCTCCGACCCCGACCGGCAGATCATCATGCCGACGGTCATCGAGGACATCGAACTGTCGTTGCGGCGCACCGACCTCGACAAGAAGCAGCGCGCGGCCCGGGCCCTCGAGGTGCTCGACCGGTTCGGGCTGGGCGCGCACGCCGACCATCCCGCGCAACGGTTGTCCGGCGGGCAGAAGCAACTCCTCGCGCTGGCGTCGATCTTCGTGACCGACCCGGCGATCATCGTCGCCGACGAGCCGACGACGCTTCTCGACCTCCGCAACACCCGCATGCTCACCGACGTCTTCGCGACGCTCGACGAGCAACTCATCGTCGTCAGTCACGATCTCGACATCCTCGACGGATTCGACCGCGTCATCGTGATCGACGACGGCCGGGTGGTCGCCGACGACGAGCCCGCGCCGGCGCTCGCCTACTACCGCACACTGATGTCGTGAACGTCCTCGGCGTCTACCGTCCCGGGAACACCCTGCTGCACCGGCTCTCGCCGGGGGTCAAGTTCGTCGCGATGGCCATGGCGATCCTCGTGATGTCGCTGACCGTCCGCACGCTGCCCACGCTGGGGATCGCGGCGCTCGCGGTCGCGGCGACCTTCGCGCTCGCCGGGATCGGTCCCCGTGAGGCCTGGAAGCAGCTGCGACCCCTGCTCTGGATGTTGTTGTTCATCTTCGTTTTCCAGGTGATCTTCACCGACTGGCGGCGCGCCGTGGTGATCTGCGGGTTGCTGGCGTTGTCGGTCGCGCTCGCCACGGTCGTCACGCTGACGACCCGCACCACCGACATGCTCGACGCGATCGTCCGCGGTCTGAGCCCCCTGCGCCACGTGGGCGTCCGCACCGACCTCATCGCCATCGCGTTGGCGCTGACCATCCGTGCGATCCCGCTGATGGTCGAGGTGGTGCGCGAGGTCGACGAGGCGCGCAAGGCCCGCGGGCTCCGACCCGGACCCCGCATCCTCGTCGCGCCGGTGGTGCTGGCCGCGTTGCGCACTGCCGACGGATTCGCCGACACCCTCACCGCCCGCGGCCTCGACTGACCCCCGCGATCCGTAGAAGAAATGCGCGCTATGTCCGCATTTCTTCTACGAAATCCCGTCAGGCAGGCCGGTTGACCGGCGTGATCGGCAGGCGCAGCGCGCCGGGAGCGTCCGCCGGGACCACCGGAGCGGCGGGCACCACGGGATCGATGCGCTGGTAGCCCTCCCCTTGCGACGGTCGGCGGTCGTCCTCACCCTTGTTCGGCCACAACGCGATCGCACGCTCGGCCTGGGCGCAGATCGTCAGCGACGGGTTCACACCGAGGTTCGCCGAGATCGATGCACCGTCGGTGATGTGTAGCGTCGGGTAGTTCCACACGCGCTGGTAGGGGTCGATGACGCCGGTCGACGGGTCGTCGGAGATGGCACAGCCGCCGAGGTAGTGGGCGGTCAGCGGCATGTTGAAGATGTCGCCCCAGGTGCCGCCGGCGATACCGCTGTTCATCTTGGCGGCGATCCGGCGGGTCGCCTCGTTGCCCTTGGGGATCCACGTCGGATTCGGTTCGCCGTGCCCCTGCTTGCTGGTGACATAGCGCAGCGGACCCCGCTTGCGCACGAAGGTCGTGAGCGAGTTGTTGTTGTTCTGCATGACCAGTGCGATCACCGTGCGCTCGCTCCACTGCTTCACGACGAGCAGCCGAACCAGGAGGAACGGGTTCTTCGCGACCTGCTTGAGGAACTGACCGAACCGGTTGCGACGCGTGCCACCGTCGGTGAGCAACGTCTGCAGATACGCGATCGCGTTGGAGCCCTTGCCGTATCGCACCGGCTCGATGTGGGTGTTCGGCTCCGGATAGAACGACGAGGTGATCGCGACGCCGCGCGAGTAGTCGTTCTCCGGATCGATCCGCGACCCCATCGCGCCCAGGATCGACTCCGAATTCGTGCGCGTCAGTTGCCCCATCGCATCCGAGATCTGCGGCAGCGTCGAATACTTCGCGTGGTGCAGCAGACGCTGGGTGTTGAATGTTCCGGCGGCGAGGATCACCTGTCCGGCGGTGTAGGTGCGCTTGCGTTGTCCCAGCGGCCCCCACGACGACGAGTGGTGCGTCCCGACCTCCCACGAGCCGTCGGCGCGCTGGACGAGCGAGTCGACCGTCGTCCGGTCGATGATGGTGGCGCCGTTGCGTTCTGCGAGTCCGAGATAGTTCTTCAGCAGCGTGTTCTTGGCGCCGACGCGACAGCCGGTCATGCAGGCACCGCACTCGGTGCACGCGGTGCGATCGGGTCCCGCGCCGCCGAAGTACGGGTCGGGCACCGTCTCGCCGGGTGCGCCGGCGAATCCGGTCTTCGCACCGAAGAACACGCCGACGGGCGTGGCGGTCACGGTGTGGCCGACGCCCATCTCCTCCGCCACCTCGGCGACGATCCGGTCCGAGGAGGTGATGGTCGGGTTCTTGACCACACCGAGCATCCGCCGTGCCTGGTCGTAGTACGGCGTGAGCTCGTCCTCCCAGTCGGTGATGTGGTTCCACTGGGGGTCGGTGAAGAACGGCGTCGGCGGCTTGTACAGCGTGTTCGCGTAGTTCAGCGAACCGCCGCCCACACCCGCACCGGCCAGGATCATCACGTCCTTGAGAGCGTGGATGCGCTGGATTCCGTACAGGCCCAGCTTCGGGGCCCACAGCCAGCGGTTGAGACGCCAGCTGGTCTTCGCGAACTCGTCGTCGTCGAAGCGGCGACCCGCCTCGATGACGCCGACGCGGTAGCCCTTCTCCACGAGGCGCAGCGCGCTCACGCTGCCGCCGAAACCGGAGCCGACGATGAGGACGTCGAAATCCGTAGAGCTGTCGGATCGCTTCTTCACACCCATGCAGACCATGCTAATGGTCGTTGTCACATGGGATGACCCAGGTCACCCTAACTACGCGCGGACGGACAGCCCCACCCGCTGGAACTCCTTGAGGTCGCAGTACCCGGCCTTGGCCATCGCGCGACGCAGGGCGCCGACGAGGTTCAGCTCGCCGAACGGGTCGTCGGACGGACCGTTGAGGACACGCTCGAGGCTGGGACGGTCGGCATTGCCGGCGACCTGCAGGAGCGCACCGCGCGGGGTGTCGGGGTGGGCAGCGGCCGACGGCCAGTACCAACCACCGCCGGGAGCCGATGCCGAGGCGGCGAGCGGCGTGCCGAGCACGGCCGCGTCGGCACCGCAGGCGATGGCCTTGACCAGATCGCCGGAGTTGTGGATGTCGCCGTCGGCGATGACGTGGACGTAGCGTCCGCCGGTCTCGTCGAGGTAGTCGCGGCGGGCGGCGGCCGCATCGGCGATGGCGGTGGCCATCGGCACGCCGATGCCCAGCACCTCACCGGTGGTGGTCGCACCCGCGGCCGAGCCGTAACCGACGATCACGCCGGCCGCACCGGTACGCATCAGGTGCAGCGCCGTGCGGTGGTCGTGCACGCCGCCGGCGATCACCGGGATGTCGAGATCGGCGATGAAGGTCTTGAGGTTCAGCGGCTCGCGGGCACCCTCGCCGTCGACCTGGGCGACGTGCTCGGCGGAGATGATCGTGCCGTGCACGACGAGCAGCTCGACACCGGCCTTGAGCAGTGCCGGGGTCAGCTCGGGTGCGTGCTGCGGGCTGACGCGGACCGCGGTGGTCACGCCGGCGTCGCGCACCTGCGCCACGGCCTCGGCGAGCAGTCCGCTGTCGAGGGGTGCGGCGTGCAGTTTCTGCAGATGTCGCACGGCGGCATAGGGATCGGGATCGCCGGCGGCGATGGCGGCCAGCTCCTCGAGTTTGGCGTCGACGTCGCGATGGCGTGCCCACAGTCCCTCGCCGTTGATGACGCCGAGCGCACCGAGCTTGCCGAGCTCGATGGCCACCGACGGCGACACCAGCGCGTCGGTCGGGTGGCTCAGGATCGGCGACTCGAACCGGTAGGCATCGATCTGCCACGCGGTGGAGACGTCCTTGGAGGAACGGGTCCGACGGGACGGGACGATGCTGATGTCGTCCAGTTCGTAGGTCCGTCGGGCCGTCCGGCCCATGCCGATTTCGACGAGGTCACGCACCAGTGCGCCTTTCTGGGGAGTTCAGCTGCACATCGACCCTACGGTGTCCCCGGCCCGAACGGACCGGGGACACCAGGGGGATGTCAGCGGGAATAGTAGTTGGGTGCCTCGGTCGTCAGGGTGATGTCGTGCGGATGCGACTCCTTGAGCCCGGCCGCGGTGATCTGGACGAACCGCGCCGTCTGGAGATCGGTGATCGACGACGACCCGGTGTAACCCATCGCGGCGCGCAGGCCACCCACGAGCTGGTGGATCACCTGGGACAGCGGCCCGCGGAACGGCACCCGACCCTCGATACCCTCGGGGACCAGCTTCTCTTCCTTGAGGACGTCGTCCTGGAAGTAGCGGTCCTTGGAGTACGACTTGGCCTGGCCGCGTCCCTGCATCGCGCCGAGCGAACCCATGCCGCGGTAGCTCTTGAACTGCTTGCCGTTGACGAGCACGAGCTCGCCGGGCGCCTCGGCGGTGCCGGCGAGCAGCGAACCGAGCATCGCGGTCGACGCGCCGGCCGCGAGGGCCTTGGCGATGTCGCCCGAGTACTGCAGACCGCCGTCGGCGATGACCGGGATGTCGGCCTTCTGACAGACGGCGACGGCCTCGAGGATCGCGGTGATCTGCGGTGCGCCGACGCCGGCCACGACGCGGGTGGTGCAGATGGAGCCCGGTCCGACGCCGACCTTCACCGCATCGGCACCGGCGTCGATGAGGGCCTGTGCGGCCTCACGGGTGGCGACGTTGCCGCCGACCACGTCGACGCGGTCGCCGACCTCGGCCTTGAGCTTGGCGACCATGTCGAGCACGAGGCGGTTGTGTGCGTGGGCGGTGTCGACGATGATCACGTCGACGCCGGCATCGGTCAGCGCCATCGCGCGGTCCCACTGGGGTCCGCCGGTACCCACGGCCGCACCGACGAGCAGACGGCCGTCGGAGTCCTTGGTGGCGTTCGGGTGCTGTTCGGTCTTGACGAAGTCCTTGACGGTGATCAGACCGGTGAGGCGACCGTTGCCGTCGACGATCGGCAGCTTCTCGATCTTGTTGCGACGCAGCAGCCCGAGGGCGGCCTCGGCGGAGACACCCTCCTGCGCGGTGATGAGCGGGGCCTTGGTCATGACCTCGGCGACCGGCCGGTTCTGGTCGACCTCGAAGCGCATGTCGCGGTTGGTGATGATGCCGATCAGCTCGCCCTTGTCGTCGACGACGGGCAGGCCGGAGATGCGGTACCGCGCACACATCGCGTCGACCTCGGCGAGGGTGTGGGTCGGCGAACAGGTGACCGGGTCGGTCACCATACCGGCCTCGGACCGCTTGACGGTCTCGACCTGGGCCGCCTGTGCCTCGATGGAGAGGTTGCGGTGCAGCACGCCCATACCGCCGGCGCGCGCCATCGCGATGGCCATGCGAGACTCGGTGACGGTGTCCATCGCCGAGCTCACCAGCGGCACGCGCAGGGTCACGTTCTTGGTGACCCGCGAGGAGGTGTCGACCTCACTGGGGATCACGTCCGAGGCCGAGGGCAGCAACAGGACGTCGTCGAAGGTCAGGCCGAGCATTGCGACCTTGCCGGGATCGTCTCCACCGGTGCGAACATGCGTCATCGGTCCATCGTATCGACTCGCCCGATGCGGCGATCGTCACACGTGCACTCCGGTACCGACGACCGTATCCGGGGGCTGTGTTCCCGCCTCCTCCACGCCCGCCGTATATCGCCTGAATACCTTCGAAGGCCTGCGGCGAGACAGGCCGGGAATCCGCTACGGTGGTGGTGTGCGTGACCACCTCCCACCCGGCCTCCCGCCGGATCCGTTCGCCGACGACCCGAGCGACCCCGCTTCCGCATTGGACAGCGTCGAGCCGGGCATCCCGTTGGACGAGAACGAGCGGCTGGCGGTCGAAGAGGACCTGGCCGACCTCGCCGTCTACGAGGCATTGCTCGCCCATCGCGGCGTCCGGGGCCTCGTCGTCGTCTGCGACGACTGCCACGAGGACCATTACCACGACTGGGACATGCTCCGCGCGAACCTGATCCAACTCCTCATCGACGGCACCGTCCGGCCGCACGAGCCGGCCGTCGACCCGCGCCCCGACGCCTACGTCACCTGGGACTATTGCCGCGGCTACGCCGACGCCCGCAACCACTACGACGAAGGCCGCTGACCCGGGGCGGTCCGGACCGCCTCTCCCACTCATACGACTGCGCCCGTACCGATCTCGGTACGGGCGCAGTCGTCTGTGGAGTTGGTGCGGGCTAGCGGGGATGCCCCTCGGAGGCGTCGACGCCGGGCGGCGGTGTCCACGGGAACGCGGGGAAGTCGGCCGGGGTCCGCGTCATCGACGAACTCGTCGACGGCACCTCCTCGGTCGGCTCGCTGGGCGGGCTCGACGGGACAGTCGGCTCGCTTTGACCGGGCTCCTCGACCGGGGCGGGCACCTCGGTCGTGGGCGTGGTGGTCACGGAGATGTCGGAGGGCGACGGCCGCTCGGACCGCTTACGTACATCCGGCTTGGTGGTCGGCTCACCCGACTCGGTCACCGCGGGCTCCGACCGATCAGCCGACGACGTCGCCTCCCGGGTGGACGGCAGACCGGCCCCGGCACGGAGCCGGTTCATCCAGTCCGACATCTCCTCGCGGGTGTCCTTGTCACGCATCGGCCCCATGCTGTCCTGGGCCTTGGCGATGAAGCTCGCGGCCGCGGCGGTGTCGCCGGCGGCGATGGCGGCCTCGGCGCGCTCGAGGTTGCCGCGCACATCGTGGGCTGCCTTGGTCTCGGAAGCGGCCTCGGCGAACACGACCTGCTTGACGCCCCACAGCGGGTCACCCGGCTGCGAGCCCTCGGACATGACGGTGAGGCCGGCTGCCGCGACGATGACGATCGCGGCCGCGCCGGACACGACGCGGAGGTGCCGCACCATACGGCGGCCACGACTCGCGCGTTCGGTGCTCTCGATGGCCCGCTCGACGTCGTCGACGGAGACGAGCTCCGGCACCGGGGTCGACACGACCTCGTTGCGCCAGCCCGAGAGAAGTTCTGCGAGTTCGTATTCCGTGTCGTCGCGCGTGGGGACGGGGGCGTCGTGGGCGAGCGCCTCGAGGAAGTTCTCGTCGAAGCCGACCTCGGAGAGGTCCAGCGATTCCCCGCCGGGCGCGCTCAGGTCGTGCTCGAGGTCGTCGCCGGCGGACGCGGGGCCACCGGTGGACGGGCCGCTCGGGCCGGAACCTCGACCGTGGGCCGGCGGCTGACCGGGACGGCTGAGCTGCTCACGCCCGTGGACGGAGCGACGATGGCGCCAGTCAGATCCTTCGCTCATCGTGACCTCCTGTCCGTTTCAACTCGTCCTTCAACTTCGCCAACGCCCGGTGCTGGGCGACGCGAACCGCTCCTGCGGTGCTTCCGATCATCTGGGCCGTCTCCTCGGCTGACATGCCGACGACGAGCCGGAGTACCAGCACCTCGCGCTGTTTCTCCGGAAGTATGTCGAGTAGGGCGCGCATCCGCCTGTTGCCGTCGGCGTCGAGGGCGAACTGTTCCGGCCCGCCGGTGACGTGTCCGACCTCGGGCACGTCCTCCACCGGATCGGACTTGACCCGGGCGGCGACCCGCATGGCGTCGGCGACCTTGTGTGAGGTGATGCCATAGACGAAGGCCATGAACGGCTTGCCCTGGTCCCGATAACGGGGCAGCGCGGTCATCACCGCCATCAAGGCCTCCTGCGCGATGTCATCTGCGGAGAACAGATGGCGTTCTCCGATTCCGATTCGTCCTCGGCAATAGCGCAGGATCGGTTCCTGCACGCTTTCGAGGACTGATGTGAGAGCTGAACGATCGCCCTGGCCCGCGGCCCGGACGGCGTCGTCCAACTCACCACCTGTCAACTTCATCGCGTGTAGGAATCCCCGTGTTACAGATCGGTTGACCGCTTGTGAGCCGGTCCTGTTACGGGCCCCGACACCCCTGGACGTCACGTCAACGCCGAGGCAGACCCTCAAACACCTTAGCCATCAGCCCTCGGGCTTCAGTGCCATGCCCTTGCCGATCAGCGTGGCGCGAAGGTCCCGGTACCTCTTCTCCTCGGAGGCCGACGCCGCACCGATGCCGGTCAGGAGGCTCAGTCCCGCCCACTCCAGGGGCAGCAGACCGCGTTCACCTGCGTCGACGACGACCTCGCGGGCCCGGGCGGTCGACACCTCGATCTCCCCCACACCGGCGAGCGCCGCCGCGTGGATGAGTGAGGTCTTGACGCGGTGTCGCGCCGGCACACCGGAGTCGCCGGACAGGTGCCGGACGAGCGCGGTGCCGGCCTCCGCGTGGGACAGCCCCGCTGCGGCGTCTCCGGAGTAGAGGCCGAGTTCGGCACTGACCCACTCCCAGCGCAGTCGGCACCGTCCGTGTGTGAGCCAGTCCACACGGCCTGACGAGGCCCGGCCCTCCGAGGACAGCAGCTCCCGCGCGCGTTCGAGCAACCGCCCCGATACTCCGAAACGGAAGAGACCGAGGTTGTCCGCCGCGAGTCCGATGAGGGCGTCGGCCCGCGCCGCGCGTACCGGGTCGACGCCCGGATCGATGCTCCGTGCCGGACCCACCTTCGCGACCGTCGCGTATGCCAGACCGTCGAGCCCCTGCGCAAGATCGTGGCGCCCGCCCTGCCGCAACAGGGAGGCCGTCGTGCTGCGGCACAGTGACAGCAGTGCCGCAGCCTCCGGTTCGCGCGGCATCGACCCGTGCGCGGACCTCACGTCCACGCCCAATCGCGCCAGATCGGTGAGCGCCGCGGCGTACTCACCACGGCCTCCCGCCTCGACTGCAGCCTTCCAGCGCAGTTCAGAGGCCGTGTCGAGGCCCGGTGAAGTGGTCTTGATCACTACAGCCCTTTTGGTTTGCATGAATTTAACGAACGATTCCCAACGTTAATCCTGAGACCAGATCACCGGCGGATAAGAAGAAGATTTCCTCGGTGTTAACCGTTGACATGGTCGTCGTTTGCCGGTCGGCGCGCACGCGCCCTTCGAACGAATGACGATTCGATCGATCATTGCAGGTCATCGACCATTCCTTTCGTCCGGTCAGAGGGCATGGCGACCGCTGTCAGGCATTGTGCTAGCACCTTCGGTTCATCTAACGCGCCGTTAACATTTCCGAGACTTTCACCCGGCGGATGGCCGATTCCGGCGGTATTGACGCCATTTCTCAGGCCCGCTTAATGTGAGCCACAGCGTTGCAGGAAATCGACGTTTCTCCACCGCGCACCTCGGTGCGGCCCTAGACAAGGAGCAGCTGCCATGCCTCAGCCCAACCATCTTCCCGGCCCCAATGCAGACATCTGGGACTGGCAGATGTCCGGCCTCTGCCGCGGCGTCGACTCTGCGATGTTCTTCCATCCTGACGGTGAACGCGGCCGTGCGCGCGCCCAGCGTGAGCGCCGGGCCAAGGAGATGTGCCACCAGTGCCCCGTCATCGCGCAGTGCCGCGAGCACGCACTCGCCGTGGCCGAGCCCTACGGTATCTGGGGCGGGCTCTCCGAGTCCGAGCGCAGCATCCTGATGAAGCGCGGCGTGGGCCGCCGCATGGCGAGCTGAGCCGTCCGTAGCCGCCGGCGATAGGGCCACCTCGGCACACCGCGAACGACGCAGGAGCCGGGCATCCGCAGAGGATGCCCGGCTCCTGTGTTGTGTCTACCGAAGCGACGCGCTCAGATCAGTGGGCGTGACCGTGTCCGGCGTGGCCGGCCGGCTCCTCCGCGGGCTGATCGACGATCGCGGTCTCGGTGGTGAGCACCATCCGGGCGACCGACGCGGCGTTGACGACCGCGGAACGGGTCACCTTCACCGGGTCGATGATGCCCTCGCCGACGAGGTCACCGTAGGTGAGGCTCGCGGCGTTGAAGCCCTCGTTCTTGCCGAGGTCGGCGACCTTGGAGACCACCACGGCACCGTCGAGACCTGCGTTGGAGGCGATCCAGTACAGCGGGGCCTTGGCGGCGTCCCGGACCACGCGGACGCCGAGCGCCTCGTCGTCGGTGAGCGAGGCGGCGAGCTCGTCGAGCACCTTCGATGCCTGGACGATGGCCGAACCGCCGCCGGGGATGATGCCTTCCTCGACCGCGGCCTTGGCCGCGGCGACGGCGTCCTCGACGCGGTGCTTGCGCTCCTTGAGCGAGGTCTCGGTGGCCGCACCGACGCGGATGACGGCGACGCCGCCGGCCAGCTTGGCCAGACGCTCGGCGAGCTTCTCCTTGTCCCAGTCGGAGTCCGACTCCTCGATCTCGCGACGCAGCTGCGCGGCGCGACCGGCGATGGCCTCCTTGGTGCCCGCACCCTCGACGATCGTGGTGGCGTCCTTGGTGACGACGACACGACGCGCCGAGCCGAGGACCTCCAGACCCACGGTCGACAGGGAGAGGCCCACGTCCGAGGTGACCACGGTGCCGCCGGTGACGACCGCCAGATCCTCCATGAACGCCTTGCGACGGTCACCGAAGAAGGGCGACTTCACCGCGACGGCGCGGATGGTCTTGCGGATGGAGTTGACCACGAGGGTCGACAGTGGCTCGCCCTCGACGTCCTCGGCGACGATCAGCAGCGACTTGCCCGCCTCGACGACCTTCTCCAGCAGCGGCAGGAACTCCGGCAGCGAGCTGATCTTGTCGCGGTACAGCAGCACGAGCGCGTCCTCGAGGACCGCTTCCTGGCTGTCGACGTCGGTGACGAAGTACGGCGAGAGGAAGCCCTTGTCGAACTGCACGCCCTCGGTGATGTCGAGTTCGGTCTGCAGGCCCGAGCCCTCTTCGACGGTGACGACGCCGTCGGCACCGACCACGCTCATCGCCTTGCCGACCATCTGGCCGATCTCCTCGTCACGCGAGGAGACGGTGGCGATCTGGGCGATGGACTGCTCGCCGTCGACCGGGGTCGCCGCGGCCAGGAGGGCCTCGCTCAGTGCGTCGGCGGCCTTGCTGATGCCCTGACCGAGTGCGATCGGGTTGGCACCGGCGGCGACGTTGCGCAGACCGGCCTTGACCATCGCCTGCGCCAGCACGGTTGCGGTGGTGGTGCCGTCGCCTGCGACGTCGTTGGTCTTGGTGGCGACCGACTTCACCAGCTGGGCACCGAGGTCCTCGAAAGGATCCTCGAGGTCGATGTCCCGGGCGATGGTGACGCCGTCGTTGGTGACGCTCGGGCCGCCGAAGGCCTTGGCGAGCACCACGTGCCGGCCGCGGGGGCCGAGGGTGACCTTCACGGTGTCGGCGAGTTGATCGATGCCTCGCTCGAGCGCCTTGCGCGCTACTTCGTTGAATTCAATCTGCTTGGCCATGAATCTCTTTCTTCGCGGGAGTCGTCCGGCACAACGCACACCGCCCCGGTACCCCTGCACGGGGAGCCGGGGCGGTGCGTCGAGTCACGAGACGACTCGCGGGGTCTGTGTGGCCCGAGTCCTACTTGCCGATGACGGCGAGGACGTCGCGCGCCGACAGGATCAGGTACTCCTCGCCGGCGTACTTGATCTCGGTGCCGCCGTACTTGCTGTAGATGACGGTGTCACCTTCCTTGACGTCCACGGGGACGCGGTTGCCCTGCTCGGTGACCCGACCCTCGCCGACGGCGATGACGGTGCCTTCCTGCGGCTTCTCCTTGGCGGAGTCCGGGATGACCAGGCCCGAGGCGGTGGTCGTCTCGGCCTCGACGGCCTGCACCAGGATCTTGTCCTCAAGCGGCTTGATGTTCACGCTCGCCACGATGTGAGTCCTCAACTTTCGTACTGAGAAAGAATCTGCACGTTCATGGCCCTGGGACAAAACCTCGTCGTCGCGGGTGTCCGAGGCTTCACTCAGCGCCGACTAGCACTCTATACGTGCGAGTGCCAGCACTCAAGGGTGGAGGGTGCAAAATGCCGGAGTTTCGCTCGCCGCGATCACAGCTCAGGGACGTGGGGACCACCGGAGTCGGCTCAGAGCTGACTCACGCGCACCGACATCGCCGGGTCGGAGGCCACCGTGAGCGGCGACGGCGCCGCCCCTCCGGCGATCACATGTGCACCCAGGGTTGCGATCATGACCCCGTTGTCGGTGCAGAGTCGCGGCTTGGGCACGCGCAGCGTGATCCCGGCGGCCGCGCAGCGTTCCTCGGCGAGCGACCGGATGCGCGAGTTGGCGGTGGCTCCGCCGCCGAGGACCAGGGTGTCGACCCCCAGATCGCCGCACGCACGGACCGCCTTCATGGTGAGCACGTCGGCGACGGCCTCCTGGAACGACGCCGCGACGTCTGCCACCGGGACCGTCACCCCGTCGCGCACACACTTCTCCACATACCGCGCCACCGCCGTCTTGAGACCGCTGAACGAGAAGTCGTTGCGGGCGTCGCGCGGTCCGGTCATCCCACGGGGGAACGCGATGGCCTTCGGGTCCCCCTCGCGCGCGGCACGGTCGAGGGCCGGACCACCGGGGAAACCGAGGTCGAGGAGTCGGGCGACCTTGTCGAAGGCCTCCCCCGCCGCGTCGTCGACCGTGGTGCCGAGTTCGACGATCGGCTCGGCGAGATCGGTGACGTGCAGCAGATGGGTGTGTCCGCCCGACACGAGCAGGGCCACGCACTCGGGCATCGGGCCGTGCTCGAGGGTGTCCACCGCGACGTGGCCGCCGAGGTGGTTCATCGCGTACAGCGGCACGTCCCAGGCGAGCGCATAGGCCTTGGCCGCGGCGACACCGACCAGCAGCGCACCGGCGAGCCCGGGACCGATGGTGACGGCGATGGCGTCGGGCCGGTCGATGCCGGCGGCCTCACGGGCGCGACGCATCGTCGGCACGATGGCCTCGAGGTGTGCGCGCGAGGCGATCTCGGGGACGACACCGCCGAAGCGGGCGTGTTCGTCGACGCTAGAGGCGACCTCGTCGGCGAGCAGCGTCACATAACCGGGGGTGTCACCGTCGGCCGGCGTCCAGCGCACGATCCCGACCCCGGTCTCGTCGCAGGAACTCTCGATGCCCATGACGATCACGCCGGGCCCTCCTCGGGATCGAGCGGCCGCCCCGAGCTCGGGACCCGCAACATCGTGTAGGCATCCGCGCCGGACGGCTGATAGTAGTTCCGGCGGATTCCGGCGGTGCTGAAGCCGTGCCGGGAGTACAGGGTGATCGCGACGTCGTTGTCGGTGCGGACCTCGAGGAAGACCGGCGCGTCGACGGCGTCGGCCACCGTCAGCATCGCCTCGAGCAGGGCCTTGCCGATCCCCCGCCCGCGATGGGCGGGATCGACTGCGATCGTGTGGATCTCACACTCGGAGGCGTCGGGCTGACCGAGCGTGGAGATCCCGGCGTAGCCGATGACCTCCCCGCCCGCACGTTCCCGCGCCGCGAAGTAGGTGTTGTAGGGCGCGTTCAGTTCGGCCCGGAACGCCGATGCCGGCCACGGCGAGTCCTCGGCGAACATCTGCTTCTCGAGCGCCGCGCACTGCGGGATGTCGCCGTAGGTCAGTGCGTCGATGATCAAATTCGGTGCCGTCACCGCGGGGCTCCCAGTTTCCGGGCCTTCTGCTCGACCGCGTCGGGGCGTCGGAGATACAGCGGCACAAGGGGTTCGGGGATCTCGCCGGCGATGATCGCGGGGGCGGCCGCCGCGACGAGTCCGCGAGCCGACGGCACGGTGGCCTGCGGTGGCGCTCCCGTCCAGCCGACCAGTTCCAGATGTGACGCCGAACCCGATGCCGCGCCGACCTCGCCGGCGGTGAAGACCGGGGACAACTCCTCGGCGACCGTCGCCGGGGCGGTGACCTCGGGTCCGCGCACCCGCGCACCGTCGCGGTACAACGCCCAGTACACCTCTCGGCGCCGGGCGTCGGTGACGACGAGGAGGTCGGTGCGGCCGTCCGGCGGGGTCGTGTCGAGGGCGAGCGCATCCAGCGAACACACGCCGTGCGCCGGGATGCCGAGTGCGTCGGCGAAGGCCGCACCGGTGGCCATGCCCACACGGAGTCCGGTGAACGGCCCGGGGCCGCATCCGACGACCACCGCGGCCAGCGCATCGCGGGAGATCCCGGACTCGGCAAGGCATTCGGCGATCAGGGTGGTGAGTAGTTCCGCATGCCGGCGGTGATCGGTGATCACGCGCTCGGCGAGCACCCGCACGTCGGAGCCCGTCTCGCCGTTCAGTTCGACGATCCCGGTGACCACCGAGTCGGTCGCGGTGTCGATCGCGAGCACCGTCCGCGCCGCGTCGAGACCTCGTTCCGCGGAACTCATTCCTCGGTCACCCACTCCCATTCCACATGTCGCACATCGGTGTCGACGTCGCGCCGCAACCGCACCACGAGATAGCGCTGGGCCAGCCGCTCGGCAACACCCTCACCCCATTCGACCACGACGACCGCGTCGGTCAGCTCGGTGTCGAGATCCAGGGCGTCGAGTTCGTCGAGACCGCCGCGCGCCAGGCCGCCTTCCCCGTCGTCACCGGCCAGCCCGAGCCGGTAGGCGTCGACGTGGACCATCGCCGGACCGCCGGGACGGCCCGGCCGGTGCTCGCGCGCGATGATGAAGGTCGGCGACGTGACGCGGCCCTCGATCCCCAGACCTGCGCCGATCCCACGCGCCAGAGCGGTCTTGCCCGCACCGAGCGGACCGTCGAGGATCACCAGGTCGCCCGGGGACAGCACGGTCGCGAGTTCGGCGCCGAACGCCTCGGTGTCGGCGACCTCCGGCAACTCGCGGGTCCCGGTGCGGTCGGTGACCGGCGTCGGGTGCGTGTCGCCTGTGTGCATGTCGTCGGTGTGCATTCCGTCGGTGCGTGTTCGGTCTGGGTGCGTTCCCTCGGGGCTCATGCCTTCGCCCGCCTCTTCCACCAGCGTCGACGAGGGGCCGGCAGGGCGACCCGGGCGCGGTCCACCAGGTCGACGATCGCGTCGCTGACCAATCGTGGTTCCTCCATCTGGACCATGTGTCCGGCGCCCTTGACCACCACGAGACGGGAGTCCGGACCGAGCTGGGCGAACATGCGCACCGAGTTCGGCAGGGGTGTCAGCCGGTCCTTGTCGCCGCAGACGACGGTCGTGGGCACTTGCGCCAGCACCGGCAGAGCCGTCGACTCGTCGTGGATCTCCAAGGCGTGCAGGAAGTTCACGATGGTCTCGATCGGCGTGGACTGGATCATCTTCTCCACGGCGCTACCGAGCGCCGGACTGAAGAACGCCGGACCGAAGCTGGCCGCGACGAGCACCGGTTCGAGGGCCTGGCGGGTCAATCCGCGGCCGGCCTGGACCAGGCGCGGTGCTCGACGAACACTCAGCCGGAAGGCGTCGACCACCGGATTGCCGAGGCCCTCACCGAGGCCCGCTTCGGTCAACCCCCGAGAGGCGGTCGCGACGAGACCGACCCCGGCAACCGGTCCGGTGGACGAGAACAGCGCCGGGTGTCGGCGCGCCAGACCCATCACCGTCATGCCGCCCATCGAATGTCCCACCACCACAACGGGTCCGCTGGTCACCGTCGAGCGGATGACGGCCGCGGCGTCGTCGGCGAGCTGCGCGATCGTGCAGGTCTCCGCCGGCGCGGGATCGCTCTCGCCGTGGCCGCGGTGGTCGTAGAACACGAAGCGGTAGTTGCGGTCCGCCCACTCCTCGGCAAGCTGTTCGCATTGGAAGTGCCAGCTCGCGAGCCGCAGGCTGAACCCGTGCACGAAGACGATGGTGAGCTCGGGCGGCGTGCCGTTCGGGACGTCACCGAGGTCGATGGTCCGGACCGCGAGATCGAGGCCGTCGTCGGTGGTCACGGTTCGCGCGTTCTCGTCGTACATCGTGGTGAGGTCGATGTCGGCGTGCGGGTCGGTCTTGCCGACCACGCTCTTGCGCGCGAGGTTGCGCGCCGCACCGATCGCCGCCATTCCGCCCAGTGCGGCGACACCGGCCACCCCGGCCAGCAGCCCGACGCGTTCGGAATCGTCCACCACACTCACCCCGCTCACTCGTCGGCCACCGCCTCATCGCCGACCGCGTTCACGTAGCGTCGAACCGCACGGCTGCCGACCTGGGAGACGATCTCGTAGTCGATGGTGCCGATGGCGTCGGCCCAGTCCTTGGCCGTGATGCCACCACGGGCACCGGTGCCGAAGAGTTCGACCTCGTCGCCCTCCCGCACCCCGGACCCGTCGGGTCCGAGGTCGATGACGAACTGGTCCATGCAGATACGGCCGATGCCGTCGAACAGTCGGTCGCCGATGCGAACCCGGATTCGACCCGACAGCAGTCGCGGCACCCCGTCGGCGTAGCCGGCGGGGACGACCGCGACGACGGTGTCGTGCGGTGCGATCCAGGTGTGGCTGTAGGAGACGCCGGTGCCGGCGGCGACGTTCTTCACCAGCGCGACCCGAGCCGTCAGCGTCATGGCCGGGATGAGTCCGAAGTCACCGAGTTCGGGGACCGGCGTGCGGCCGTAGAGGGCGATCCCGGGCCGGACCATGTCGCGCGCCAGGTCCGGACGGGTCAGTGCCGCAGGCGAGTTCGCCATGTGCATGATCTCGGGCGCCGCGCCGAGGCGGGCGAGGTCGGCGGCCGCGGCGTCGAGCCGGGCGGCCTGTTCGCTGTTGAGCGGATGCTCGGGTTCGTCGCCGCGGGCGAGGTGGCACATCACCGCGCGGACGGTGACCGCGCCCTCGGCGTGCGCCTTCGCGATCTTCTCGGCGAAGTCGTCCCATTCGTCGGCGGCGACCCCGCTGCGGTTGAGGCCGGTGTCGACCTTGGCCGTGACGCGCGCAGTGACTCCGGCGGCCCGGGCGGCGGCGACCACCGCGTCGAGCTGCCTGGCCGAGGACAGGGCGATGTCGATGTGGTCGGCGACCGCGCCCGCGAAGTCCGCACCCGGGGCGTGCAGCCATGCGGTGATCGGGGCGTCGAGGCCGGCGGCGCGCAGTGCGCGGGCCTCGGCGATGTGCGCGACGCCCAGCTCGGCGGCCCCCGCGGCCAGCACGGCCTTGGCGACAGGTACGGCGCCGTGGCCGTACGCGTCGGCCTTCACGACCGCCATCACGGCAGCATTCGAGGCGGTACGCAAGACGTCGAGGTTGTGCGCGATGGCGCCGAGGTCGACGGTCGCGGTCAGGGCAGCGGAAGTCATCGCCGACCATTCTCCCAGATCGGCACCACCGATTTGTGCGCGGCGATCTGCGGAGCACCGTGACCAGCGGTTTCACCGGACCGTCTATGAGTAATCACACCGATGTGGCAGCGGCTGGGACGCAGTTGACTGGGTGACACGTGCTGCTCACCTCCCCAGAAAGCGACCATGTACGCCACCATGAACCCCGTGTCCGGTCATCCCAGCCCCGGTTTCCCCGATCCCCGGTTCCCCGATCCCCGGTTCCCTGACGACTTCGTCCCCGTGGACCCGGTCGTGTACGGCCCCGCCCGTGCCGTCCCCGCCGGGCGGACCCCTGGCCTGCGCGAATCGGTGATCGCATGGGTGTCGAACGGCCTGGCCTGGGTCTCCCTGTTCGCGTGCGGGGTCCTGTTCTTCGTCGCGATCCTCGAGGCGCTGGGCGAGAACGACGCGGACGGATGGGTGGTCGCGGCGATCGTCGTGTACGTGGTGGGTGTGGTCGCGACCGTCGGCGCGGCGGTCGGGCTGATCGCGTCGTTCGTGAGACGTCTCGGCGCCGGCGAGCTGAGCCGGCCGGGACCGATCGCGGATCTGGTGATGCTCACGGTCGTGACGCTGATCAGCGCGGCGGGGTGTGCGTCTCCGCTGCTGTTCTTCCTGTAGCGAATTCCCGGATCGCCGGGCGTAGCGCCGCGAGCAGCGCGGACGCACCGATCGGGGCTCCCCGGCTCGCCAGCAGTGCGGCGCGGGCGTGGACGCGGGCCGCCCAGGCCCCCGCCTCCTGCGGCGACCGGCCGGCGGCGAGCAGTGAGCCGGCGATGCCGGCCAGGACGTCACCGGCGCCGGCGGTCGCGGCCCACGACGATCCGGCGTCATTGCCGACGACTCTCCCCGACGAATCGGCGACCAGCGTGATCCGGCCCTTCAAGAGAACTGTGACGCCCCATCGGGCGGCGAGGTCGGCGACCGCGGACACCCGATCGGCTCCCACCTCGGACCCGGTCAACCGCGCGAATTCACCGGCGTGCGGGGTCAGGAGCGTCGGTGCCGCACGACCGGCGACGAGCCCGGGTTCGTTCGACACGATGGTGAGCGCGTCGGCGTCGACGAGCACCGGCAGATCGGAGTCGAGGACGGTACGCAGCAGCGCCGTCGCAGCGGCGTCGGTGCCCATGCCGGGGCCCACGACCCAGGCCTGGACCCGGCCGGCGTCGGCGAGGTCCGGCGCGGCGACCACCTCGGGGAAGTGCGACACCACCTCGGCGTGCGCCGAACCGACGTATCGCGTCATACCCGAGGTCGCGGTGACCGCGGCCCCGGCGGCCAGGATGGCCGCACCCGGGTAGCGGTGTGAGCCGGCGATGACCCCGACCACGCCCTGGGTGTACTTGTCGTCCGCGGGACCCGGTACGGGCCAGTCGATCTCGGCATCCGAGTACGAGATGACTTGCCGCGCATCGGGTTCGACGGGATCACCGATGCCGATGTCGACGACGATCACCCGGCCGCACCGTGGCGCCGCCAGAAGATGCGCACGACGCGGGAAACCGAAGGTGACGGTGACGTCGGCCCGGACCGACGGGGTGTGCACCTCGCCGGTGTCGGCGTCGACACCCGACGGCAGATCGACTGCGACGACGACGGTTTCGGGATCGAGACCGGCGAAGACCGCCGCGGCCGCGGGGCGCAACGGTCCCCTGCCGCCGATGCCCACGACCCCGTCGATGACGGCGTCGAGCCCGGCGGGCAGAGCGTCGTCGACCCGGCCGCCGGCCGTCCGGAACGCCCGCAGTCCGGCCGGGTGCGCCTTGTCGGGGGCGAGTAACACTGCATGCGCGGCGACTCCGCGGCGGGCGAGTTCGGCGGCGGCGAAGAGCGCGTCGCCACCGTTGTCACCGGCACCGACGACGACACCCACCGACCGGCCGTAGCAGCCGCCGGTCCGCTTCAGCGCGCCGACGACGGCCTGCGCGACGCCGTGCGCGGCGCGGCGCATCAGCGTCCCGTCGGCGAGCAGGTCTCCCGACGCCCGCTCGGCGTCGCGGACCTCGTCGGCGGTCAGGTACCGGGTCGGCATGGGTGCCGGTCTATTCGACGGTCACCGACTTGGCCAGGTTGCGCGGCTTGTCGACGTCGTAACCGCGGGCCTGGGCGACGCTGGCGGCGAACACCTGCAGCGGCACCGTGGAGACCAGCGGCTGCAGCAGCGTCGGCGTCTTCGGGATCGGGATGAACTCGTCGGCGACGGCGCGGGCGGCGACGTCGTCGGCTTCGGCGATGACGATGGTGCGCGCACCGCGGGCCTGGATCTCCCGGATATTGCTGACCATCTTCGAGTGCAGCACCGCGCGACCGTCCGGGGACGGCATCACGGTGATGACCGGCAGGCCGTCCTCGATGAGGGCGATGGGGCCGTGCTTGAGCTCACCGGCGGCGAAGCCCTCGGCGTGCATGTAGGCGAGCTCCTTGAGCTTCAACGCACCTTCGAGCGCCACCGGGTAGCCGACATGACGACCGATGAACAGCACAGTGTTGTGGTGGGACAGCGACCGGGCGAGGTCGCGGACCGGCTCCATGGTCCCGAGGACCTCGGCGACCGAATCGGCCATGGCCTCGATCGCGGCGAACTCGCGGGCCACCTCGTCGGCGTACTTGGTGCCTCGCGCCTGTGCCAGCGCCAGTCCGACCAGGTAGGCCGCCACGATCTGCGCGAGGAAGCACTTGGTGGACGCGACACCGATCTCCGGACCGGCGTGGGTGTAGAGCACGGCATCGGATTCGCGCGGGATCTGCGCACCGTTGGTGTTGCAGATCGCCAGCACGCGGGCCTTCTGGTCCTTGGCGTGCCGGACGGCCTCGAGGGTGTCGGCGGTCTCACCCGACTGGGAGATCGCCACGACCAGCGTCGACCGGTCGAGGACCGGGTCGCGGTACCGGAACTCGCTGGCCAGCTCGATCTCGACGGGCAGACGCGTCCAGTGCTCGATTGCGTACTTCGCCAGCAGACCGGCGTGGTAGGCCGTGCCACAGGCGACGACGAAGACCTTGTCGACATCGCGCAGGTCGTCGTCGGTCAGCCGCTGCTCGTCGAGCACGATGCGCCCGTTCTGCAGATGACCGAGGAGGGTGTCGGCGATCGCACGGGGCTGCTCGGCGATCTCCTTCAGCATGAAGAAGTCGTAGCCGCCCTTCTCGGCCGCGGCGAGATCCCAGTCGATGTGGAAGGGCTTGCCCGCGCGCTCGTTCCGGTCGAAGTCGGTGATCGTGTAGGTGTCGGCGGTGATGACGACGACCTCGTCCTGCCCCAGCTCGACGGCCTCGCGCGTGTGCTCGATGAACGCGGTCACGTCGGAACCGACGAACATCTCGCCCTGGCCGACGCCGACCACGAGCGGGGTCGACCGGCGGGCGGCGACGATGGTGTCCGGGTGATCGGCGTGGGTGAACACGAGGGTGAACGCGCCCTCGAGGCGCTGCAGTGCCGCATATGCACTGGAGACGAAGTCACCGGCGGTGGGTCCGAAGGCGTAGTACTTGGAGACCAGGTGGACGGCGGTCTCGGTGTCTGTCTCCGACCCGAACTCGACGCCGTCCTCTTCGAGCTCGGCCCGCAGCTCGGCGTAGTTCTCGATGATGCCGTTGTGGACGACCGCGATCTTGCCGTCGTCGCTGGCATGCGGGTGCGCATTGCGGTCGGTCGGCTTGCCGTGGGTGGCCCACCGCGTGTGGCCGATGCCCGTGGTTCCCGACAACGACTCACGGCCGACGGTCGCGATCTGCTTCTCCAGGTTCTCCATCCGGAGGGCCTTTTTCTGGATCGCGGTGTTACCGGCGCCGTCGAGGATGGCGACGCCCGCCGAGTCGTACCCGCGGTACTCCATCCGTCGCAAAGCCTCGACGACGATGTCCAGGGCATCGCGCCGCCCCACGTATCCGACGATTCCACACATAGCTAGTCAGCGTACCTGCGTGCGGTGAGAACAACGCGCCCGCGCGGGGAGAACGACGCGCCACCGTGCGGGGCGTCACTCCAGGGTCTTGGGGACCACGACGTTCGGTGCCGCGGCAGGTACCGGAGACGCCGCCCGGCGACGCTTGCGCTCCTTGGTGCCGAGCAGTTTGGCGATGCGGTCCTGCACCTCCGGCGGGTCGTCGAGGTCGACGGCCGGCACCTTGCCGAGAACGGTGTCGGGATCGGAGAACGCCTGGTACTCGGCGTCCTGCGTAAGCGTGTGCAGCAGGAAACCGGTGGCCAGGGCGCGCACGGCGGTGTGCGTCTTCTTGTCCGCGCCGTTGCTCCCCCACAGCGCCCCGATCGTCCGGTGTTCGAGGAGGCCGCGCGACGTCGCGCCGGGCGGGGTACGGAGGACCGCACGATGTTCATCGTCGGAGGCGTGGTCGGCGCCGTACGCCTGCGCGAGCGGGAGTGCGTTGCCGTCGATGGTGTCGAGTTCGCCGATCGAGGAGACGATCAGACCGGGCGCACGGACGCTGCGCGCAGCGGGCAGGAGTCCGGCGGTGGTCGGCGCCGGGAACAGCGCGGCCACTCCCCGGACCTCGGGCTGCGGCTGACCGTGCAGGACGCCCCCTGACGCGGCGATGACGGCGGCCGACGCCCCGAATCCGTGACCGGCGAAACCCACCTTGGCCGGGTCGACGGTGATCTCGCCGAAGCCCAGCCGGACCCGGGTCACGATCGACAGCGCCGAGCGCAGCTGCGCGGCCATCGCATCGTCGGAGACCAGAACGCCCTGCTGGTCGGCCGGGACAGCGACCACGATGCCCCAGGACGCCAGATGCTTGCACAGGTCGCGGTAGCGACTCGGCGGGGACAGCCAGCCGTGCCCGAAGGCGATGGCGGGCAGCCTCTCCCCGCCGGCGGGGGTGAACACCTCACCGCGTGTACCGACGATCCCGAGGTCGCCGCGCAGGACCCGGTGTGGTCCCCGACGGCCGAGCGCGGCCATCAGCTTTGCGGGCGGCTGCGATGGTTTCGAACGCTTCTTGCCTGGCACAGCAGACAGCCTATGCGTTCGGCGGCGGTAGATGCGGACTGGCGTCGGCCTTGTCGGCGGGCAGCATGATGCCGGGCAGCGCGTCGGCGGCGTCGGCCTCGTGCTCGAGTTCGGCCCGCAACCGTTCGGTCTCCGATGCGGCGGCGGTGCGCCGGTGTTCGGCCATCGAACGGTCGAGATCTCGCTGAGCAGCGGAGAAACGGTGCGCGGCGTCTGCCACCTCCGCGGTGGCCGAGCGCGCGAGGGCCTCGATCTGGTCGGCGAGGCTCACTGGTCACCGGCCAGGGCCAGGTCGCCCGCGGACCGCTCGGGCGTCGTGTCGGTGTCGGGATCGGTCGATGGGGTGTCACCCTCGCGGGTGTCGACGACGACGTGGGTCGGCGTCGGCGATCCCCCGTCGGGACCGGCCGCCGGTCTACCCTCGACGGCACCGGCCGCCTCCACTCCCGGAACAGTGTGCGCGACATCGGGTTCCGCGGACGGCGCGCCGCTCAGCCGGAACGGGATGTCCTGGCCTTCCCGGTGCTCGTCGGACTCCCGCGCCGCACCCACCGTCTCGGTCGGCGCGACCGGCGGCTCGGCCGGAACCGGTTGCGGACGGACCGATTCGACCGGCTGCGCCCCGGGTGGGGTGACGGAGTCACCGTCTTTCGGCTGCCCGGTCTCGGACTCGACGGGGTAGGGATCGTCGTCCATCCCGTCGAGGGACCGGTTGAGGATGTCGAGGATGCCGGCGATCCCGCGCAGCGTGGCGTCGACCGAGGTCGTGAACAGCTCGACCCGTGACCGGATGTCCTCGACCGCGACGTCGAGCGGGACGCGTCCGGTCACCACGGCCTGAGGTAGCTCGGCCGGTGGTGTCGCCGCAGTGCTCGGCGCCGTCAGCCGGGCGACCGCCAGGTAGAAGGTACGGAGCAACCGGTCGATCCCCGATGCGGCCGCCGAGGTGGCGTCGGTGATCGTGTGCAGCAGGTAGAGGTCGGATTCCGCACGCCGCTGGTGGTCGACGGCCGCGTCGATCGCGAGTGACGCGGACCTGCCGTGCCAACCGTCGAGCCGCACCCGCTGTTCGGGCAGGTGGTGCAGCTGTTCGGCGACGGCCCGGTGAGCCGAGATCAGAACCCGGCTGTCCGCCGACAGCGCGGTGATGTCGAAGTCGTCGACCGCCCGGAGGCCGGCCCGGACCGAGGCGTCGTCGGGGACGGGTACGCCCATCAGCCGCCCGGCTGCCAGCAGCTCGGTGAGTGCGGCGACGCCGTCCTGCGCGTCCGTCCGCAGGGCGGTCAGGGAGTCCTGGCCCCGCCTCACTGCGCGCCCGCCCCGGACCCCGGTGTCGCACGTGCGATCTCCTCAGCCGCCTGCGCATCACCGTCGGCCATGCCGTTCGCGGAGTCGCGCAGGTTCTGTGCGAGCACGGCCGCGGCCCGTGACTGCGAGCGGAGACGGGCCGACAGCGACGCGCTCAGCTCGGCGTAGGTCGCGGCGGACGGCCTGATCGACGACGCCGCGTCGGGACCGGCATCGGTGCGCGCCCACCGGCCGAAGTCGTGAGCGGCGAGGTCGTCGGCGACGGCATCGAGCACCAGCGACGAACGCCGGTAGTAGGCCGCGACCGCAGATACCTGCTCGACGTCCATCGCGATGCGGTTCGGCTCGATACCGCCCATCTGCTCACCCCCGTCCATCTCCCGCCCACGATCCTCCCGGTCGCGGACGATGCGGTGATCGTACCCACCTCGGACGCCGCCGTCGGGCCCGGCGACCTGCCAACTTGGACGCGCACGAGCGGCACTCGGTTCCATCCGTCCGCGAACAGGCAGCGGGGTCCTTGGGATTTCCGACAACGACCGACTTCCCGGTACCTTCCCGTCGTCACATTCTTGACCGAGAGTGACACCGACCACACCGTCGGTGAAAGGACCATGCAATGAGTACGTCGGACGTCAACTTCGGACTCTGGTACGACTTCCGCAATCCGCCCGGGAACTCGCGCGGTTTCGGTGACTTCTACCGCGCGACGCTCGACCAGATCACCTGGGCGGAGTCGATCGGGATCGACTCGGTCTGGCTGACCGAGCACCACTTCATGGAGGATGGTTACACCCCGTCGCCGTTCCTGCTCGCCTCCGCGATCGGCGACCGGACGACGACGATGAAGATCGGCACCAACCTCGTCGTGTCGCCGCTGCACAACCCGATCCGACTCGCCGAGGACTCGGCCACGCTGTCCCTGCTGACCGGCGGACGGTTCTCGCTCGGCGTCGGACAGGGTTACTGGGAACCGGAGTTCGAGGCCTTCGACCGGCGCCTGATCAACCGCCCGAGCCTGCTCGAGGAAGGCGTGGAGATCGTGCGCCGCTGCTGGTCCGGATCGGCCGAACCGTTCGACGGCAAACGTCTGCGCAAGCCCGCCCTGCCCGTCACGCCCACCCCCGAGACGACGCCCGATCTCCTGGTCGGTGCGATGGCCGATCCGGCGATCGAGCGGGCCGCCCGCATCGGCGACGGATTCCTCAGCACCCAGAACGTCCATCATGCGTCGTACCTGGATGCACTCGAGCGACTCGGCCGGTCCCGTGACGAGGGTCGGATCTTCGCCGGTCAGTGGACGATCATCGCCGACGATCCCGAGCGGGAGTGGTCGCGCATCGGCACCCACGCGCTCTACCAGATCAACAAGTACATCGAGATGGGCGCCTTCGGTCCCATCCCGCAGTTCACCGACCCCGGACAGCTCGTCGACGCGGGCTCGTTCACCCTCTGGGATCCGGCCACCGCGGTCGACGAGCTCACCGCGTTGCTGACCGCCACCCCGCAGATCGAGGACGTGCACTTCTGGGCGCAGCTGCCCGGCGAGTCGATCGACAGCGGCAGCGCCCGCATCGAACTACTGGCCGGCAAGGTCGTTCCCGAGGTCCGGGCCCGCCTGGCCGCACGATCGTCGGTGGAGGTCCCTGCATGAACCACTCTCCGGCGGCGCACCCGCTGTTGATCACCGACTTCCTGTACCGGGCACGAGACATGTTCGGCGACAAGGAGATCGTCGATCACGTCTACGGCGCCGAGGTCTTCCGGTACACGTATCGGGACTATGCCGACCGGGTCCTGCGGCTCGCGTCGGCCCTCGTCGCGAGCGGTGTGCGGCCGGGCGACCGGGTCGGCACGCTGGCCTGGAACCACCGGCGGCACCTGGAGCTGTACCTCGCGGTCCCGCTCGCCGGGGCCGTGTTGCACACCATCAACATCCGGCTCTCCCCCGACGAGATCGCCTACATCGTCGACCATGCCGACGATGCGATGGTCTTCGCCGATCCGTCGCTGGACCACCTGCTCTCCGTCGCTCGCGAACGGCGTCCGGACATGCCGGTGATCCCGATCGACGCCGACGACGAGAGAGTCTCGGCGGGAACGACTCTGGACTCGATGGTCGCTTCCGCGGAACCGATCGCGGCACCCGTCGCCCGCGCGGACGACGAGCTGGCCGTGCTCTGCTACACATCGGGTACGACCGGGGCGCCGAAGGGTGTTGGATATTCCCACAAGTCCCTGTATCTGCACACGATGGCGGCCTGCCTGGCCGACGGACATGCGATCTCCGAACGCGACCGCGTCCTGCTGGTGGTCCCGATGTTCCACGCCAACGCGTGGGGAGTCCCGTTCGCGGCGCTGATGTCCGGGGCGTCGCAGATCCTGCCCGGACCCCATCCCACACCCGCACACATCGCCGGCATCATCGCCGCCGAGCGGGTGACCTACACCGGGATGGTGCCGACAGTCGCGGTGGACCTGCTCGCCCATGCGCAGGCCGCGGGAACCGACCTGAGCAGCCTCCGCGCGCTGGTCCTGGGCGGCTCGACGCCGACCCTGGGCCTCATCCGCGACCTCGAGGCACTCGGCATCCCGGTGTTCCAGGGCTGGGGCATGACCGAGATCTCGCCGATGGCGACGTTCTCCCGTCCGCCGGCATCCACCGACGACGACCCGGAACGCCGCTGGGCGTACATCCGGAAACAGGGACGGCTCCTCCCGGGGCTCCAGTGGAAACTCGTCGACGACGACGGCCGGGTCATGCCCCACGACGGGATCAGCCGCGGGGAGATCCTGATCCGCGGACCGTGGGTCGCCACCGGTTACTACGGTGCCGATCATCCGGACAAGTTCGACGACGGCTGGTTGCGCACGGGCGACATCGGTGTCATCGACGAAGACGGCTACCTCACGATCGTCGATCGCACCAAGGACCTCATCAAGAGCGGCGGCGAGTGGATCAGCTCCGTCGCGCTGGAGGAGGCCCTGATCGAACACCCGGCCGTCCACGAGGCTGCGGTGGTCTCCGTTCCGCATCCGCGCTGGCAGGAGCGTCCCGTCGCCTATGTGGTCGGCGACGAGGGTATCGACGTGGAGGCGGTGGGGGCCGAGCTCGCCGAGCGTGTCCCGCGCTGGTGGGTGCCCGAACGGATCGTCGCCGTCGACGCCCTCCCGCGGACCAGTGTCGGAAAACTCGACAAACGGCGACTCCGCGAACAGGCGGCCGGGACCCCCGACTTGTGGGAACCCACAACCGCCGCGGATTCTCCCGTTCCCGTGACGCACGCCGATTCCTAACGTCAACAGTGTGAAGTTCAGCCTGTTCTACGTGTTGGAGAGTCCGGACCGGGACTTTCGGCGGGCCTACGAGGAGATGCTCTCGCAGGTCGAGATCGCCGAGCGCCTCGGATTCGACGGGGTCTGGCTCGCCGAACACCACGGCAGCGCCTACGGGTCGATGCCGTCGCCGCAGGTCGCGGCGGCGGCCATCGCCGCCCGCACCTCCCGGATGCGCATCGGTATCGCGGTCAGCAACCTGACACTCGCCTGGCCGGTCCGCATCGCCGAGGACTTCGCGATGGTCGACGTCATCTCCGGCGGCCGGCTCGACTTCGGCGTCGGACGCGGCTACCAGCCCCACGAGTTCCGTGCGATGGGGGTCGCCGACAAACAGGACGTCAGCCGGGAGGTCTTCGACGAGGCGTTCCAGATCGTCACCGGACTGTGGACCAAGGCGGTCGGCGAGCCGTACACGTTCCACGGCAAGCACTTCCACATCGACGCCGTGGACTGCCGGCCCGCACCCCTCCAGCAGCCGACGCCTCCGATCTACGTGGCGTCGATCAGTCCCGAGACCTTCGACCTGGTCGCCGACCACGGACACAACATGCTCGTGACGCCGACCCTGATGACCCTGCCCGAGCTGAACGGGTTCGTCGTCAACGCCAAACGCACACTGATGCACCGCGGTCGCGACCCGCTGTCCCTCGACTTCCCGATGAACTGGCAGATCCACCTCGCCGAGAACGACGAGGAGGCCGTCCGCCGGGCCCGGCCGAGTCTCGAGTGGTACTTCGACAACGTCATGTCCGCGGTGCCGCAGGGTGCCGCGACGCCGGCGGGCTACGAACGCTACGCGGCCCTGGCGGAGGCCGCGGCGGAGGGCGCGATGTCGTTGACCGGCCTGCGCGAAGGCGGCATCTGCTACGTCGGCGACCCCGACGGGCTCATCCGCGAGATCGAGATCCTGCGCGAGGAAACAGGTCTCGACCATCTCATCTGCTGGATGCGGTTCGGCGGTATGCCCCACGACGACGTCGTGCGGTCGATGGAGCTCCTCGCCGAGCACGTCATCCCCCATTTCGCCGACGCCCCGCCACTCGTCCCCCGTGCTCTGCGGCACGAGGAACCCACCAAGACCGACAAGTTTTTCGAAATCGAGTTCGACGATGAAGGAGAAGTCCATGAGCTATCTCGCGGTTGAGAACGATCGCCGGATCTACTTCGAGCACCACCGTGGGGACGCACGTCCCATCGTGTTGATCCACGGCTGGGGCGCCAACACCCGCTGCTGGGACACCACCGCCCCCGCGCTCAAGGCCGCGGGTCACGAGGTCGTGCTCGTCGATCTGCGGGCATGTGGACGCTCCGACAAGGACTTCGAGGATGTCTCGATCGCGACCATGGCCGACGATGTGGTGAAGGTGGTCGACCATCTCGGCCTGGATTCCCCCGTCATCAACGGCTGGTCTCTCGGCGGGGCCGTCGCGACCGCCGCCGCGGCCGCTCTCGGCTCGCGAGCCGGCGGCCTGGTCCTCACCGGCGGTGCGTCGCCGCGCTACACCGCGACCGACGACTGGCCCTACGGCGGCTCCACCGAGGACGTCGAGGGAGTCCTGGCAGGTGCCGCCGCCAACCGCGCCGACACCTTCCGCGGTGTGGCCGGCGCGGTGTGCGCGACTCCCCCGAGTTCCGATGTCCTGGACTGGATCTGGGGAATGTTCCTGGAGATGGGCCCGGCCGGGGACGACTCGCTTCGCGACCTCGCCCGCACCGACCTGCGCAAGGAGCTCGGCGGGCTCGACATCCCGATCCTGCTCCTGCACGGCCGGGACGACGCCTTCGTCCCCTTCGCCGGTGCCGAGGCCGTCCTCGAGCTCAACTCCCGTGCTCGGCTCGTCCCGTTCGACGCCTGCGGTCACGCCCCGTTCCTCGAGGACCGGGACCGCTACCTCGCCGAACTGACCGGTTTCCTGAAGTCATGAGCGCCGGTTCCCGGGTCTGGATCGTCACCGGCGGGTCGCGCGGCATCGGCCGGGCGGTCGTCGAGAACCTCACGACCCGAGGCGATTACGTTGTTTCCCTGGCGCGCGGCGTGGCGACCACACCGTTCACCAGGCCGGCGCAGGTCCTGGAGCTGAAGACCGACATCACCGATTCCTCGTCGGTGGCCCGCGCATTGGCCACCGTCAAGGAGGAGCACGGCGGCGCCCACGGCCTGATCAACGTCGCCGGCGTGCACCGCGGTGGACGGGTCGACGACCTGAGTCGGGAGGACTGGGATCTTGTGTTGACCACCAACCTCACCGGCGCCTTCGAGATGTGCAAGGCCACGGTCCCGATTCTCGAACCCGGTTCGTCGATCGTGAATGTCGGTGCGGTGGTGGGCTTCCGGGGATTCCCGGGCGATGTCGCCTACGGCTCGGCGAAGGCCGGTCTCAGCGGCCTGACCCAGGTCCTCGCCGCGGAGCTCGCCCCGCGCGACATCCGCGTCAACCTGGTCATCCCGGGTTTTGTGGATACCGACATGACCTCCGGACTCAGCGATCGGGCACGGGCACGCATCGTCTCGTCCATCCCCGCCGGTCGTACCGGCCGCCCGGAGGAGATCGCGCAGGTCATCGTCGATGTCGCGCTGTCCACCTACATGTACGGCGCCATCGTGCCCGTCGACGGCGGATTGATGAACACCTTCAGCGGCGGTGGCCGATGACACGGGGTCGGGCCGCCTCGGCCCGGTTGTGACAACCCACAAGAGGCGCGAAACACGAGGGTGACTCAGGCCACATCGACTCATAACGTCGTTGTTGCACACAGTTTCTCGCCTTCCCCGGAGGGTGACGGTCAAAAGGAGGCCAATCGGTGTCAACCAGTACAGCAAGCGTCAGCACGGAGCAGCAGAACAAGGCTCTGGTCGCGGAATTCATGGAGGTGTTCTCCCGCGGCGACGTGGACGCCATCCTGTCCTACCTGGCGCCGACGGCCACCTGGTGGGTGGGCGGGGAGATCGACGGCATCTCCGGAACCAAGAACAAAGAGGAATTCGGCGCAATGCTGGCCGGCCTCTCCGCCACCACCAAGACCGGCGCCATCGCCCTCACCCCGCTCGCCTTCACCGCCGAGGGAGAACGCGTGGCGGTCGAGACCGAGTCGTACTCGGAGATGAACAACGGCAAGGTCTACAACAACCTCTACCACTTCGTCTTCGTGGTCCGCGACGGAAAGATCCACGAGGTCAAGGAGTTCCTGGACACCGAGCACACCCGCGCGGTCTTCCTCGGCTGAGAACTCCCCTCCGCATTCGCAACACCCCAACCCCCAGATTCTCCAACCCTTTTGAACCAAGGAGTCAATGCAATGGATGTCGGCGTACTTCTCGTCTTCCAGAACTACCACGAGAACGTGAGCGACGAAGAGGTCTTCCTGCGCGACCTCGAGCTCGGCGTACTGGCGGAGAAGGCCGGTTTCGACTCGGTCTGGTCGGCGGAGCACCACTTCGACGACTACTCGATGTGCCCGGACAACTTCGCGATCCTGTCCTACCTCGCCGGCCGCACCTCGAAGGTCAAGCTCGGCATCGGTGCGACCATCCTGCCGTGGAACGATCCGCTGCGCGTGGTGGAGAAGGCCATCATGCTGGACCAGATGTCCGGTGGCCGTGTGCTTCTCGGCATGGGTCGCGGCCTGGCGAAGATGGAGTACGAGGCCTTCGGCATCCCGATGGACGAGGCCCGCGCCCGCTTCAACGAGGCCGCCGAGATGGTGCTGCGCGGACTCCGCACGGGCGTCGTCTCCGGCGACGGCCCGATGTACCCGCAGAAGGAGATCGCGCTGCGGCCGGCCCCGAATCCGAACACCTCTTGGGACGGACGTCTTTTCGCCGCGGCGATGTCGCCCGACTCGGTTCCGGTGGTCGCCGACCTCGGCGTCCAGATGATGACCTTCATGCAGTTCCCGTTCGAGAAGCATGCCGAGGCCATCAACGGCTGGAAGCAGATGTTCCGCGACGCCCAGGGCGTCGAGCCCGGCCCGCCGGTCATCCAGGACTTCGTCATCTGCCACGAGGACGAAGAGGAAGCCCGCCGACTGGCCTACGAGCACATCAACCGCTACTTCCTGTCGGTCATCAAGCACTACGACTTCGCCGGGAAGCACTGGCGTGAGACCAAGGGCTACGAGACCTACCAGGCGGGTGCGGACATGATCCGTGAGGCCGGCATGGAGGCCGCGGCCGACGCCTACGTCGAGGCGAACATCTACGGCACGCCCGAACAGTGTGTCGAGAAGTACGCCTACCGCCACGAGCTCATCGGTGACTTCCTCCCCAACGCGGCCTTCGCCTTCGGCGGTCTGCCCTTCGACGAGGCCGAGAAGAGCCTGAAGCTCTTCGGCGAGAAGGTCGTCCCCGAGGTCCACAAGATGAAGGCCAAGACACCCGCGGCGGTCTGACCCGCCGACCGAACATCGCTGCGGCGCCGGCCCCTTCCCCGGCGCCGCAGCGACTCCAACCCTCACATCACGCAGGAGGATCGGTGAACGAAACCGTTCTCGACCAGGTGGCCCTCGGGTTCCGAGAGGTCATGGCCAAGGTCTGCACGCCCGTCGCGGTCATCACGGCCTTCGACGACCGGCGGCCGCACGGCACCACGGTCAGCGCGTTCACGTCGCTGTCGATGGGCCCGCCGATGATCCTGGTCTCCCTCGACCGCGGCTCCGACCTCCTCGCGATCATCCGCCGCACCGGACGATTCGGCGTCAACGTGCTCGCCCACGACCAGGTCGACGTCGCGATGCGGTTCGCCCGCAAGGGCGCCGACAAGTTCGACGGTGTCGACTGGTCGGACTCCGCGGAACTCCCCCGCCTCGACGGTGCCGCCGGCTGGCTGGGCTGTACCACCGCATCCCTGGTCGACGGCGGCGATCATGTTGTCGCACTGGGCAACATCGTCGAGACCGGCGTCACCTCCACCGCCCCCCTCACCTACCACGACCGGGTGTTCGGCACCCACCGAGCATTCGAGGTCGCCCGATGAACACGACCACCCTCCCCCAGGACCCCGACGCCCCGACCCCCATCGCGACCGAGGCGTCGACCCAGGCCGTCGCCCGCGCGGTCGCGGCCGTGGCGGCAGGCGGTTTCGTCGTTGTGGTCGACGACGACGACCGTGAGAACGAGGGCGACCTCATCTGCTCGGCGTCGTCGATCAGCGACGAGCAGATGGCGTTCCTGATCCGCCACACCACCGGCATCATCTGTGCCCCGATGACCGCCGACCGTGCCCGCCGGCTCGAACTGCCGCAGATGGTCGAGGACAACCGGGACGCGCACGGCACCGCCTTCACCGTCACCGTGGACCACAAGGACGCCGGCACCGGGGTCTCGGCGCACGACCGCGCCCTGACCGTCCGGGCGCTCGCCTCCGACAGCACTGCGGCCGGCGAACTGCGCCGCCCCGGACACGTCTTCCCGCTGCAGGCCCGTGACGGCGGTGTCCTCACCCGCGCCGGACACACCGAGGCCGCCGTCGACCTGGTCACCATGGCCGGGGCCGGCGAGGTCGGGGTCATCGGCGAGATCATCGCCGACGACGGGACGATGCGGCGCGGCGACGACCTCCTCGAGTTCGCCGACCATCACGGCCTGCCGGTGCTGCGCATCGCCGACCTCGTGGCCCACCGGACCGCCGCCGGTTCGTTCGTCCACCAGATGGCCACCGCGGCGATGCCGACCCTCTTCGGCGACTTCCGCGCGGTCGCCTACCGCTCGGACATCGACGACACCGAACACCTGGCCCTCGTCATGGGCGACGTGGCCGCCGCCGGCGCCACCGCCGAGGGTGCGCTGGTGCGGGTGCACAGCGAATGCCTGACCGGCGACATCGTCGGCTCACTTCGTTGCGACTGCGGTGCGCAGCTCGAGCAGGCGCTGTCGGCCATCGCGGCGGAGGGCTGCGGAGCGGTCGTCTACCTGCGCGGACACGAGGGCCGAGGTATCGGACTCGGCCACAAGATCCGTGCGTATGCCCTGCAGGAGCAGGGCCTCGACACCGTCGACGCCAACACCGCACTCGGGCTCCCGGTGGATTCGCGCACCTACGGCACCGGCGCGGCGATCCTGAAAGACCTGGGCATCCGCCGTGTCCGCCTGATCACCAACAACCCCGCGAAATACGGCGGACTCGGCGGCCACGACCTCGACATCGTCGGGCGCGTCGGCCTGCCGACCGTCTCCACCCCGCACAACGTCCGGTACCTCCGCACCAAGAAGGAGCGGATGGGCCATGTCCTGTCCGGTGACCCCGCGTTCGGGGAGGCCGGCGCCGGTGAGGTCCGTCTCGGAGAGGCCATGACCGGGACGACGGGTGCATGAACCGACTCACACGACGTTGCTACTGTGAGGTTCATCATGAGCTGTCGGTGAGGAGGCCGTGCGGATGACGTCCATCGCGGAGCGCGGAGTCGATACCGGTATCGACTCCGAGGGCGGGTCGGCACGTGCCACCGGCCGCGAACGCGACGTCATCGCGGCCTTCGCCGAGATCACCACCGAGGCCATCACCGACACCAAGCTCGAGGACCTCCTCAGCCTGGTCGGCCAGAAGCTCTGCGCACTCCTCGGCGTCACCCGTTGCTCGGTCTACCTGCGGCACGCCAACGGCAGCTATCGCGGAGCCGCGGGCTTCTGCGAGGACGCCGGCGACATCACCGAGGCCGTGAAGCGACAGGTCTCCGGCTTCGACGGCGACCTGTTCAGCCAAGAGGTCATCAACACCCGCGCGCCCGTCGTCATCGCCGACGCCCTCAACGACCCGCGCCCCCACCGCCGGACGATGACCCACTGGGACGTCCGCGCGATGCTCGGCGTCCCGCTCACCTTCGACGACGCGGTGATCGGCCTGATCTTCGTCGACAGCCGCGGCCGCGAGCACGAGTTCACCCCCGAGGACATCGAGGTCGCCGAACTGTTCGCGCGCCTGTCCGCCCTGTTCATCAGCCAGGCGATGCTCAACACCCGCCTGCGCGGTCAGGCCGCCGAGATCGCGCGGAACAACGCCACCCTGGCCTACCTCGCCGACGTCCACCACCGCCTGACCAGCGCGGTGCTCGAGGGCGCCAACATCCACCGCGTCGTCGAACTCCTGTCGGAGCTGTCGGCCAAGCCTGTGGTTCTCTACAACAACTCGTTCGACGTGCTCGCCTGGGCCGCACCGGAGGCGCTGAAGCTGACCGCTCCCCCGGTGATGAGCGAGAAGGTGCGGGCCACCGCCTCGGTGCGGCAGGCTCTCGCCGAACTGTCGGTCAGCACGCCGTCGGCCATCGTCCCGGCGCAGCTCGCGGTCGGGCTCGGCCGGCGACATCTGATGTGCCGCTTGGTGATCGAGGGCAGGCAGACCGGTTTCCTCGGCATCGTCGAGGTGGGCCGCAGCCTCGAGGCCCTCGACGCGAACATCGCCGAACGCGGCGCCACCGTCCTGGCGCTGCAGATGCTCTCCGAGCGGCGGCAGATCGAGACCGAGGGTCAGGCGCGCGACGACTACCTGTCGGACCTGCTGCGCAACAGCCGCGACAAGGAACATCTGGTCCGGCGCGGCCCGCAGTTCGGCATCGACCTCACCAATCCCCATGTGCTGGTTCGCTTCACCGTCGACGATGCGACCGACCGGCTGACGGCGTCGGCGATCCAGTCGCTGGTCACCCGCACCTTCGCCTCGGTGATGTCCATCTCCCCGCCGCCGGCCGTCCGGCTGCCCGGCGCGGTCATCGTCATGGTCCGTCTGGAGTCCGACGACCTCGACGAGGTCGGGCGGGTCCGCGACCACGTGTCGACGATCCGCGAGCGCCTGTCCGGCGATCTCTCACTCGGCGCGACCCTCATCTCCGGCATCTGCCGTACCCCCGTCGACTATCCGCACGCCCACCGCGACCTACGCGAGATGGGTTCGGTGGCAAAGTCGTTCGGTTGGGACGAGCGGGTGATGACGCTCGACGAACTCGGCCTGTTCCGGGTGATCGTGTCCAGCGGTCACGTGAAGGAGGCCCTGCACTTCGCGCACTCCTTCGTCGCACCCGTCCGACAGCACGACGACGGCACGCTCCTCGCCACCTGGCGGGCCTTCGTGGCCGCCGACGGCAAGGTCCAGGCCACCGCGACGGCACTGGACGTCCACGAGAACACCATCCGGTACCGCCTCGGTCGGATCAAGGAGATCGCACGACGCGATCCGACGTCGCTGGACTGCCTGCTGTCGGCGAAGATGGCCTTCCAGGTCCTCGACCTCGCAGGCCAATGACCTGCGACGACACCCATTGGAGATTCCTCCAACAGGCCCGCAGGACGATGGTTCTCCCCGGGGCGGATACGCCATAGGTTCATTCCATGGCCCGCAGCACGATCCCCGACCGTTCCGCCCCCGATCAGATCCGGGTCGACTCCGACGAGATCCCGGTGGACACCGCCGCACTCGCGGCGTGGATGGACGAGACGGGCCTGCCAGGCGGGGACCTCGACCTCCGGCCATTGCACGGCGGAACCCAGAACATCATGGTGATCGTCAGCCGCGGCGGACGGGACTACGTGCTCCGCCGCGGTCCCCGGCACCTGCGCCCGCAGTCGAACGCGGCCATCGCACGTGAGATGACGCTGCTGTCCGCGCTGAGCTCCACCGATGTCGCGCACCCCAGGTTCGTCGCCGGCACCACCGACACCGACGTCCTCGGGGCCACCTTCTTCCTGATGGAGCCCGTGGAGGGGTTCAACGCGGCCGACAGCCTCCCGGCCGCGTACGCCGCCACCGCCGAGGGACGCGAGGCGATGGGGTACGCACTCGTCGACGCGCTCGCGGGTCTGGCGGCCGTCGACCACTCCGCGATCGGCCTCGACGGTTTCGGCAAACCGGACGGGTTCCTCGAACGGCAGGTGCCGCGGTGGCTCGCCGAACACGAACGGTACGCGGGCACACCGGGATACCCGGGCGGGACGTTCCCCGACCTCGACCGGATCGCCGGCTGGCTCGACGACAACCGCCCCGACGGGTTCCGGCCCGGCCTGCTGCACGGCGACTACCACGTGGCCAACGTCCTCTACGACCACCGCACCCCCGAGGTCGCGGCCATCGTCGACTGGGAAATGGCCACGGTCGGTGACCCCCTGCTCGATCTCGGTGTGCTGCTGGCCATCTTGCCCGACGACCCGCGGCAGCCGGATCTCTACGAGAGCGCGCTCGGCCAGGCCGGCGACCTGCCGAACCGATCCGCGATCATCGCCCGCTACGCCGAGCGCTCCGAGAGGAACCTCGACGCCCTGGACTGGTACACCGTTCTCGCGAGCTTCAAGCTCGGCATCATCCTCGAGGGCACCTACGCCCGCTCCTGCGACGGCAAGGCACCCCGAAAGGTCGGCGAACGACTGCACCGCTACGCCGACGGCCTCTTCGTCCGCGCCCGCGAGATCATCGCCGGCCCCTGACACCGCCTCTCCTTCGGATCGAACCGCGATCCCCACCTCGTACGACCCCCACAGAAACGGAGCACACCACCATGGCCTGGGATTTCTCCACGGAACCCGACTTCCAGAAGAAGCTCGACTGGATGCGGGATTTCGTCCGCACCGAGGTCTTCCCGCTCGAGACCCTCGACCTCGACTGGGATCAGTTGCGTAAGGCGATCGCCCCGCTGCAGGAAGAGGTCAAGGCCAACGATCTGTGGGCCGCCCACCTCGACCCCGAGCTCGGCGGACAGGGTTACGGCCAGGTGAAACTCGGCCTGATGCAGGAGATCCTGGGTTCCACTCCGTTCGGTCCGCTCGTGTTCGGTTGCCAGGCACCGGATTCCGGGAACTGTGAGATCCTCGCCGCGGTCGGCACCGAGGAGCAGAAGAAGCGGTGGCTCGAGCCGCTGCTCGCCGGTGAGTACTACTCGTCGTTCGCGCTGACCGAACCCGACAACGCCGGCGCCGATCCGACCAACCTCACGACCACCGCGGTCCGGGACGGGGACCAGTGGGTTCTCAACGGCCACAAATGGTTCATCAGCAACGCGGCCACCGCCGACTTCATGATCGTCGTCGCCGTCACCGATCCCGACGCCGAACGCCACCGTCGGACGTCCCAGTTCATCATCCCCATCGACGCCCCGGGTCTCGACGTGGTCCGCGACATCGGCTCGGTGGAGAACCCCCGGCCGCGGCCGTACACCTACGGCTCGCACTGCGAGGTCGTGCTGCGCGACGTCCGCGTCGACGACTCGGCCCTGCTCGGCAACCGCGGCGACGGCTTCCTCATCGCCCAGAAGCGCCTGGGCCCAGGCCGAATCCATCACTGCATGCGCTGGATCGGCCAGGCGAGCCGCGCCTTCGACATGATGTGTGAACGCGCCACCTACCGGTACGCCCACGGATCGGTCCTCGCCGACAAGCAGACGGTCCGCAACTTCATCGCCGACTCCGCCGCCGAGATCCAGGCCCTGCGCCTCATGACGCTGCACGCGGCGTGGCGCATCGACGAGGAGGGCACGGCCGCCGCCCGCAAGGACATCGCGCTCATCAAGTTCTTCGGCGCCAAGATCCTGCACGACGTCATCGACCGCGCCCTCCAGGTGCACGGCTCACTCGGTTACAGCGCGGACCTGCCGCTGGAGTCGATGTACCGGGCAGCCCGCGCCGCCCGCCTCTACGACGGCCCCGACGAGGTGCACCGCGACAGCGTCGCCCGCCAGTACCTGAAGGGTTACACCCGTCCGGCCGACGACCGTCCGACCGAGCACATCCCCACCCGCCGCGAGGCCGCCCAGCGCCGCTTCGCCGACCTGCTCGCCGAACAACCCTGACCCCACCCCTGCACTGACCCCGACCAGAAAGCGAACACGTATGTCACTCAACGGAAAAACAGCGATCGTCACCGGCGCGGCACAAGGCATCGGTCAGGCCACGGCGATCCGTCTCGCCGCCGACGGCGCCCATGTCGTCGCCGCCGACATCCAGGACTGCGAGGTCACCCTCAAGGAAATCGCCGAGGCGGGCGGCTCCGCGGAAGCGGTCCGTCTCGACGTCCGCGTCGCCGACGACTGGTCGGCGGCGGTGGAGCAGATCACCGCCTCCCGCGGCTCGATCGACTGCCTGGCCAACGTGGCCGGCGTGGTCAACATGATCAGCGAGGACACCGTCGTCGGTCTCACCGAGGAAGCGTGGGACCTCGTCGTCGGCACCGACCTCAAGGGTGTGTGGCTCGGCATGCGGGCGGTCATCCCGGGCATGATCGAGAACGGCGGCGGCCGCATCGTGAACATCTCGTCGATGGCCGCGCTGCGGGGTCTGCCGAACCTGGCGTCGTACTCGGCGGCCAAGGGCGGCGTCGTGGGTCTGACGAAGCAGGCGGCCTACGAGTACGGACCGCAGAACATCCTCATCAACGCCATCGCACCGGGCACCATCGACACCCCGATCCTGGCCGACATCACCGAGGAGATGCGGCAGGCGAATGCCAACGCGCACATCGTGCGTCGGCTCGGGCGTCCGTCGGAGATCGCCTCGATGGTCGCCTACCTCATGCGTGAGGGCGACTTCCTGACCGGCGAGATCTACCCGGTCGACGGCGGCTGGGCCGCCAAGGGCAACTTCTGAGAGGAGCTCAGGCGCGCAGTTCGATGCCGTGAGCCGTCACGGCGTCGAGCAGCGCGGTCGGGCGATCGGCCGGCGGCACATCGTGCACCAGCGCAAAGGAACATCCGAGCGCGCGTGCACCGCCGTCGGCCTTCTCGCTGTCCCCGACCATGAGCACGTCGCCGGCCGGCACGCCGATCGGGCCGAGTGCGGCGCGGAAGATGCGCGGGTCGGGTTTGATGGCGCCGACCTCATAGGAAAGTGCATAGGCGTCGACGACGTGGTCGACGCCGTGCAGGGCAAGGACTTTGCGCAGGTCGAAGGCGATGTTGCTGACGATGCCGATCGGCACCCCGGCGTCGGCCAGACGCGTCAGCACCTCGACGGTGTCGGCGAACGGCACCCACGAGTCCGGGTCGAGGACCCGGTCGTAGAGCGCGTTGGCGTGACCGGCATCGCTCAAGCCGACCGTACGCAGCAGCGCGAGATACCCGACCCGATGCAGTTCCGGATCGAGATCCCTTCGCTCCCAAGCAGTCCGGTCGTCACCCTCGATCCCGTCGGGCAGACCGACCGGCGCGACCATGCGGCGGATGATGTCCGCCTGACGTGCCGGGGTGAACGACTCGCCCGCGTCGTCGAGGAGATCGACGAACCAGTCGTCGCGCGCCTCGAAGCGGAACAACGTGCCGGAGAAGTCGAAGAGGACCGCCCGCGCCGCGTTCGCCGTGTTCGCCTGACCCGCGGTCATGCGCCGGCAGCCGCGACGACGTCGGCGAGACCGCGGGCGACCGAGCCCGCCTGATCCGCCGTGCCGGCCTCCACCATGACGCGCACGAGTTGCTCGGTTCCGGAGGGGCGCAACAGAACTCGACCGGAGTCACCCAGTTCGGCCTCGGCGTCGGCCACGGCCTGCTTGACCGCCGGCGACTCCGCGACCGCATGCTTGTCGGCGACGCGGACGTTGATGAGTTCCTGCGGCAGCACCGTCACGATGCCGGCCAGGTCGGCCAGCCGCGCCGAGGTGGCCGCCATGCGGGCCATGATCATCAGGCCGGTGAGGATGCCGTCACCGGTGGTTCCCGAACCCGGGACCACGATGTGACCGGATTGCTCGCCGCCGAGGGAGTACCCACCGCGACGCAACTCCTCGACCACGTAGCGGTCGCCGACTGCGGTGGTGCGCACCGTGATCCCCGCCTCGCGCATCGCGATGTGCAGACCGAGGTTGCTCATGACGGTGGCAACCAGGACGTTCTCGTGCAGACGGCCCTTGTCGGCGAGCGACGTCGCCAGGATCGCCATGATGGCGTCGCCGTCGACGATCTCACCAGTGGAATCCACTGCCAGACAACGGTCGGCGTCGCCGTCGTGGGCGAGCCCGAGATCGGCGCCGTGCTCGAGAACGGCCGCCTGCAGCTTGTCCATGTGGGTCGAACCGCAGTCGGCGTTGATGTTCAGGCCGTCGGGATCGGCGTGGATCGTGATGACGGTGGCACCGGCGTCGGCGTAGGCCAGCGGCGCGAGCTCCGACGCGGCACCGTGTGCGCAGTCGACGACGACCGTCAGACCGTCGAGACGCTCGTCGATGGCCTGCGCCAGATGACGGCGGTAGCGGTCCCCGGCGTCCGGTGCGTCGAGGACACGACCGACCGCGGCACCGATGGGCCGGATGAACTCCTCGCCCATCGCCGCTTCGATGCGGTCCTCGATCTCGTCGTCGAGCTTGTGCCCGCCGGCGGAGAAGAACTTGATGCCGTTGTCGGGCATGGGATTGTGCGACGCGGAGATCATCACGCCGAAGTCGGCGCGGTAGTCCGCGGTCAGGAACGCGACCGCCGGGGTGGGCACGGTGCCGACCCGGATGGCGTCGACGCCGGTCGCGGCGAGTCCCGCGCACACGGCGGCTTCCAGCATCTCGCCGGAAGCACGCGGATCACGACCGACCACCGCGCGCGGACGGCGGGTCGAATCGTCGGAAATTTCTTCGAAAACGACCGCGGCGGCCGAGGCCAGGCGCAACGCGAGCTCGGGAGTGAGCTCGGCGTTGGCCAGGCCTCGGACGCCGTCGGTACCGAAAAGGCGTGCCAAGATCAGCGCTTGGAGTACTGCGACGCCTTGCGGGCCTTCTTCAGGCCGTACTTCTTGCGCTCGACCGCACGCGGGTCACGGGTGAGGTAGCCGGCCTTCTTGAGGGCGGGACGATCCTCCGGGGTGACCTCGATGAGGGCACGGGCGATGGCGAGACGCAGCGCGCCGGCCTGGCCCGAGGGGCCGCCACCGACGAGCTTGGCGAAGATGTCGAACGACTCGGTGCGCTCGACGAGAACCAGCGGAGCCTTGATCAGCTGCTGGTGCACCTTGTTGGGGAAGTACTCCTCCAAGGAGCGGCCGTTGAGCTTGAACTCACCGGTGCCCGGCATCAGGCGAACGCGGACGACGGCTTCCTTGCGGCGGCCGACGGTCTGGATCGGGCGGTCGATCACGATCGGCTCGCGGGTCTCCTCGACGGCCGGAGCGGCGTCGTAGTCATCAGCAGCAGCCTCGACGGCTTCCACGGCCTCGACGACCTCGACAGCTTCTTCGACGGCCTCGTTGATGTTCTCGTTGGTCACTGGGCCACCTGCTTGATCTCGAAGGGGACGGGGCGCTGGGCCGCGTGCGGATGATTCGGGCCTGCGTAGACCTTCAGCTTCGAGGCCATGGCGCGACCGAGCTTGTTCGAGGGCAGCATGCCCTTGACGGCCTTTTCGATGACGCGCTCGGGGAAGGTCTCGAGCAGCTCGGCGGTGGTGCGGGACTTCAGGCCACCGGGATGCCCCGAGTGGGTGTAGTTCAGCTTGCGCTCGGCCTTGTTGCTGGTCAGCGCAACCTTCTCCGCGTTGATGATGATGACGAAGTCACCACCGTCCATGTGCGGGGCGTAGGTCGGCTTGTGCTTGCCGCGGAGCAGGTTCGCGGTCTGCACGGCCAGCCGGCCGAGCACCACGTCGGTGGCGTCGATGACGTGCCACGTACGCGTGATGTCACCGGCCTTCGGGGTGTAGGTAGGCACAGTTGGTCCTCAACTCTTGTCTTTAGGGTGCTGGTCGGGTGCGCGGCGGAGGATGTTCCCGGCGACCAGTGGGGACCCGGGCCTCTTCTGCCTGTACACACGCGTGTGCGACAGGCGCCGAGCACCAGCGATCCAGGTTACGCGACCGTGCAGGTCAGGGTCAAAACGCCCACGGAGCTCACTCCACCCGGACCGAGCGGACGGCCCGGGCGCATTCGTCGTCGAGCGACTCGGCGGCCGTCCCCGCCTGACAGCCGATGGACACCTGCAGCCCGTCGTCGACGATGACATACCAGCGGATGGGGCTGCCCGAGGCCGGCGCCTCCCGGTAGCTGATGACGTCGCGGCCGGCGTACCGGGTGTCGGCGGAGAACTCCGTGACGACGTCGTCGCCCCGCTGCTCGATCCGGTTGCGGAGACTGGTGGCGACCGACTGCGGGGTCGAGCCGTCGCGCAGTTCGGTCAGCACCGCGATGATCCGGCGGCCGTCGGCCTCGGAGACGAACACCGCGCGCCGCGTGGTCGGGTCGTCGGTGGTGTCCCCGGGTGTGTCCTGTCCGCTCTGCCGCCAGTCCCCGGGGACCGACAGCGTGGCGCGCCCGACCGCGACCTCGGAGGTCACCGGGGCCGGGTCGTCCCGCTGCCACCAGCCGACCGCGAACGCGCCGGCGACAACCATCACCGCCGCGGCCGCCGCACCGGCCAGCACCCGGCGACTGCGTCGGATCGACATGTCCGTCGCCGGCTCCGCGGGGTCGCCGGCCACCGGCACGGGTTCGTCGGCAGCACCTCCGGTCCGCCGGCCCAGGCGGACGACGAGGTCGCGGTCCACCGGCACGACGCGGCCGGCGATCGCGTGCTCGGCGATCAGGTCGACCGCCGCCGACACCTCCGCGGGGTCGTCGCCGTCGACGAAGACCGCCTCGACCGCGTCGTCGATGATCGAGAGGCCCACGGCCCCCTGCTCCGCCGGCTCGATCAGCCCGGAACGTTCGAGGAGCCAACCCTCGGGGTGCCGCCGCACGATCTGGACGTCCCACGCCGCCGGTCGCGGACGGGCCGGATCGGCGGGCGGGGTCGGGATGTGGGTGGTCTCCACGACGGCACAGCGCTGCACCGTGATGTCGGCGTGGCTGCGCGCGACGAGGACCGCGCGCGGGAGGAGCGTGAGCGGGGCACCGCCTCCCACGTCGGCCAACGACGACGCGCGCCGCGGCCCCCAGGTGCTCGGATGACCGACGACGAGCGGATTTTCGGGGTCGGGCGCGATCCCCAGGTCGGCGAAGGCCGTCCGCCAAGCCTGCCGCAGGTGGAGCCGGCGGCCGTCGGCCACGGCCGTCATCACGTCGACGGCGTCGAGGAGCGGGCGCAGGTCGAGTCCGGACTCCCGTGCGCCGGTCGCGGGTTCGAAGATCCGGGGTCGGCCGTACGCGAGGTCGACGACCACGGGACGGCCCCGGCTCATCCCGCTCACGCCCGCACCTGCCTCATCCGGCCCAGCTCGTCGTCAGTCCTCGGCCGGCACGAGCGCGACCTGGATCATCTCCTGCGGACGCACCCGGGAGACCAGCTCACCGCGACCGGGGACGAGCCGCTGCATGCGGCTGCGCCCGGTGATGAAGCCCTCGTCCCGGTCGCCGCTCATGAGCAGCATGTCCGACGACAGGTCCTTCAGCCGTGCGATCACCGGATCGAACATCGCCCGGCCGAGGCCGCCGGAGCGGCGGGCCAGGATGATGTGGAACCCGATGTCCCGCGCATGCGACGCGTACTCGATGACCGGCAGCAGCGGATTGCCCGCCGAGGTGGACACCATGTCGTAGTCGTCGACGACGAGGTAGACCTCCGGTTTGCCCTCCAGCCACGACCGCTCCCGCAGCTGCTGGACGGTCACGTCGTCCGGGGGCATGCAGTCCTTCAGGTACACCGCCAGCTGGTTCATCAGTGTCATCGCGTTGTCGTGCGAACTCGCGTAGCCCGCGAGGTGATCGCCGTCGACGATGCCGAGCATCGTGCGGCGGTAGTCGATGAAGGCGATCTTCACCTGCTCCGGGGTGCCGCCGGCGACGAGTCCACGAACGATCGCACGAAGCACGTTGGTCTTGCCGTGTTCGACGTCGGCGAAGACCATGAAGTGCGGCTGGGCGTTGAAATCGAGGACCACCGGTGCCAGCTCGAGTTCGCCGACACCGATCGCGACCTGGTTGAGCGACAACGAGACCCCGGCCGCGGCGAGCCCGTTCCGGACCGCCGCCATCTCGATCTCGGTGCTGAGCTTGCGCACCGGCATCGCCGATCGGCCCCGGTACGCGGCGGCCAGCTTCTCCGCCGAGGCCGCGACGCCGGCGGGCAACGACTCCGCGCTGCTGACCGCGTCCAGCCGCGGCAGCGCGATGAGCATGTGCAGTTCCTCCGCGGTGAGACCGCGGCCGGGGCGGTTCTGCGGGACACCCGCAGCGGCGCGACGGCCCATCTCCGAATCCGTCGGGTCGCCGAGGCGCAGTTCGATGCGCGTGCCCAGAAGGTCGCGGACCGCCGGACGGATCTCGGCCCACCGCGACGCACTGACGATGACGTGGACGCCGAAGGACAGACCCTGGGAGACGATCGTGGTGATCTGCTCCTCCAGCGACTCCAGTTCGGAACGCAGCACACCGATCCCGTCGAGCACGAAGAAGACGTCGCCGAAGCGGTCGCCGGCCAGCGGATCGTCGGGCGCGACGGTCCCGGTGGCGAACCAGGCCGCCCGCCGGGCCCGGTAGTCGCGCATCGACTCGACGCCCAGGCGGGCGAACAACAGCTCGCGCGCCCGGATGATCGCCCCGACCTCGGCCACGGTGCGACGGACGGCGTCCATGTCGCCGCGGGATGCCACCGAACCCACGTGCGGGAGTCCGGCGAGACCGGCGAGGCTGCCGCCACCGAAGTCCAGGCAGTAGAACTGCACCTGTTCCGGGGTGTGCGTGGCGGCCGCGGTCATGATGATCGTGCGCAGGGTCGTCGACTTACCCGACTGAGGTCCGCCGACCACGGCGACGCTGCCGGCCGCGCCGGACAGGTCGATGACGAGCGGGTCGCGCCGCTGGTCGTAGGGACGGTCCACCCAGCCGATCGGCAACACGAGGTTGCCGGGGACCGCCGGCTTGGTCCAGTCACGCGCACCGACCAGCGTTTCCACCGTCGGCGAATCCTCCAGCGGGTCCAGCCACACCCGGTGCGCCGGCGGACCGGCGTCCTCCATGCGGCCGATGATGGTCTGCATCAGCGTCGGCACCGACACCGAGGTCGGTTCGAAGTCGGCCGGGTCGTCGGGGGCCGCCGCGTCGAGCGCCGGGGGCTCCTCGTCGAGCAGGCTCGCCGCCTGATCCAACAGCGACCGCGGCGAACCCTCGTCGAGCGGAACCGGAAGTGCGGTGAAGACCTTGAGGTTTCCCAGTCGCGGGGAGCCCGGCGCCACGGAATCCGCGGCGTCCTCGGCCACGGTCGGCGAGTAGTACGGGCCGGAGACGTAGGAGGTGTTGAAGCGGACCGGATCATCCGAGTCACACTTCAGGTACGCCGAGCCGGGCACGCTGGGCAGGTGGTAGGCGTCGGGGACACCGAGCACCGACCGGGACTCGTTGGCGGAGAAGGTCTTCAGACCGATGCGATACGACAGATGGGAGTCGAGGCCGCGGAGCTTGCCCTCCTCCAGACGCTGCGAGGCCAGCAACAGGTGGATGTGCAACGAACGGCCCAGACGGCCGATCGCCACGAACAGCTCGGCGAAATCCGGCTTCTGCGACAGGAGTTCGGAGAACTCGTCGACGACGATGAACAGCGCGGGCAGCGGCTCGAGACGCACACCCGAGGCCCGGGCACGCTCGTAGTCGGCAACGTTGGCGTAGTTGCCCGCCGCCCGCAGGACCTCCTGGCGACGGTTCATCTCACCCGACAGCGCATCCTTCATGCGGTCGACCATCGACAGTTCCTGCTCGAGGTTGGTGATGATCGCCGCGACGTGCGGTGCGGACTCGAGGCCGAGGAACGTCGCGCCACCCTTGAAGTCGACGAGGACCAGGTTCAGCTCGGTCGGCGAATGCGTCGCCAGCATGGCGAGGACGAGGGTTCGCAGGAACTCGGACTTGCCCGAACCGGTCGCACCGATACACAGACCGTGCGGTCCCATGCCGCCGTGCGCGCTCTCCTTGATGTCGAGTTCGACGGGCGCACCGCTCGGCGTGTAGCCGATCGGCACCCGCAGCCGTTCGCGTCCGGTGCGTCCGCGCCAGGCGGTGGCCGGGTCGAACCGGGCGGCGTCGTCGATGCCGAGGAGTGCGGGCAGGCCCGGGTCGGTGGACGTCGCCTCGGACTCCAGGTTGGCCAGGGTCGCCGCGGTCGCCAGGCGGTACCGGGCCATGCGGCGGGCGATCGCCTCCGCCTCGGCGATGGTCAGCGAGTCCATGTCGGCGAACTCCTCGACGCCCGCGGCACTCCGCGCCGACACCTTGCCGCCGCGCACCACGAGCTGCAGGCCGCGCCGGACCGCGAGGCCGTCCGGCGGTGCGGTCAGGTCGAGGACCGTGACCCCCTCCATACCGGCCGAGCTGAGGACGCGTTCGTCGCCGGCCACGTAGCCGTCGTCGATGATCACGACCAGGTGGGCACGGTTCCCGCTCGGCGGGGCGGACCGGCTGAACCGGCCGCGCTCGAGAAGGTCTGCGGCCAGCGCGTTCTCGAGATCGGCCAGCGTCGGATAGATCATCCGCATCGGGCCGATCCCGTCGCGCAGCGTCGGATGCCCCACGTGCGGAAGCCATTTCGCCCAGTCCCAGGCCTCGCCGGCCGGGTCGCCGGTGACGATGCCGATGTGGAGATGGTCGGGACCGTGGAAGGCGCACAGCTCGAGGATCATCGAGCGGACGAGCTCGCGGGTCTCCTGCCGTGCGCCCTCGATGTTGATCGCCGGGAAGCCGCGCAGCGAGATGGACCGGGGCAGGCTGTAGACCGCGGAATGGGTGCGTACGAACCGGCGCAGCGCGACCATCGACACCGGTTCGATGTCCTCGAGGGGGCCGGTCTCCGGCGGCATCAGACGGGTGGCCAGGCGCTGGACGCCGACGCCCACCCGCACGTGGGCGAAATCGTTGTCGGCGGGGCGCCGCTCCCACATGCGCCGGCTGCCGACGACGTCGAGCAGGGCGTGCGGGTCGGGATGGCTCCAGGTGCGGGCGGCGCGCTGGTTCTCGACGGTGTCGAAGACCTGGCCGCGCAGCTGACCGAGGTAACGGAAGTAGTCCTTGCGCTCCTCGTTGAGTTCCGCGGCGCGCTTGCCGCCGCTGCGTCCGCCGGCGGCAAACATGCCGAACATCGACATGAGCATCATCAGCGGGAACATCATGAACAGCGGATTGGTCAGGATGTTGCGGCCGCCGGTGACCATCATCAGCGCGATCATGCCGACGACGGCGACGATCATGACCACGGGCAGCAGCTTGACGAGCAGATTGCCGGGCACCACGCGAGGCACGTCAGGCGGCGCCTGGATGTTGACCTCGCCCCCGGGCATGCGCGGCGGCGTGATGCGTGGACGACGCACGAACCCCTCGGTGGTCGTGACCACTCGATCCCCCCTGACACCTTCGAGCTGTGCATCCCCTCGCGGGCGAACCCGCTGAAGTTGGCTATGTTAGCTGCTGAACCCTGGGGGAGGATTGACCTGTATGTCACCTGTGGACGGATTCGCACCGGGACACCCGACGACCACCGCGGACGGCACCGGCGGTGACCGGCAGCGCTCGGACATCTCGGTCGAGCCACAGCTCGTACGCGTGTCGGTGCTGGGCGGCAACACCCAGCTCGACGTCGGCCTGCCCGCCGGCATCCCGATCGCCGGGCTCATCGGCGATCTCGTCGCACAGATCGAGTCGCGCAACCCCAACCGACACGACCCGGACGATCCCGACGCCGATTCCCGCGGCCGCGGCCGTCCGCACGACCGGCAGAACCGCTGGACGCTGGCCCTGGTCGGCCAGGAACCGCTCCCCCTGCACCGTTCGCTGTCGGAGTCGGGCATCCGTGACGGTGATCTCCTCCTCCTGACCTCCACCCGCACCGGCGAGTCACCCGTCCTCTTCGACGACGTCGTCGATGCCGTTGCGCGGCTGAACGAATCGCAGTTCGTGGGCTGGACTGCGACCTCGGCGCGATACGTGGGCTACGCGCTGGCCCTCGTCGCGGCGGTCGCCGCCGGCGCGGGGTTGGCCGCGAGCCGGATCGACAGCGGCGCACTGTGGCTCGCGGGAGGGTCCGGGCTCGCGGTGATCGGACTCGTCACCGCGGCGACGATCGTCGCGCGCTACTACCGCGACCAACTCACCTCGACGATCCTGTCCGTCTGTGCGGCGCCGCTGGCGTTCGTGACCGGCATGCTCCTCACACCCGGTTCCTACGGGGCGGCGCATCTGACACTCGGATTCGCCCTCACCCTGGTCACCGCCGTCATCACCTACCGGATGACCGCGGTCGGCGCGACCGCCCACAGCGCGGTGACCAGCGCCGCCCTCGTCGGCGCGCTCGGCTGCGGTGCGCGTCTGCTCCTCGACGCCGACATCTCCGATGTCGCGGCCGTGGTGGCGGCGGTGGGACTGCTGCTGATCGGCCTCTCCCCGCGACTGACGATCCTGCTCGCCAAACTTCCGCTGCCGCCGGTGCCCACCGCCGGAGCGGCAATCGACGTCAAGGACATCGAGCCGCAGCCGTCCATCGAGGGCATCGGCGCGATCGGGGCCACGGCACTACCGAAGGCCGATGCGCTGGAACGACGCTCGTACATCGCCAACGCGTACCTGACGGGCATCGTCGGCGGCCTCACCGCCGTCGTGGCGATCGCGGCGGTGCTCACCGCCGCTCCCCTCGCCGGCTTCGAGTGGAAGAACGCCGCCTACGCCGCGATCATTGGCGTGGTCCTCTGCCTGCGCGGCCGCTCCCACAGCGACCTCTTCCAGGCGGCGATCCTCATCATCGGCGGTTCGCTCGTGGTGCTCACGCTGCTGGTGGGCCTGGCGTTCGGGGACGGCCGGTGGCCGATCATCTCCTTCGCGCTGGGTGGCGTCGTCCTCGTCGCCGCACTCGTCTTCGGAGTCGTTGCGCCACATCAGGACTTCTCCCCGGTGATGCGCCGCTGGGCGGAGATCGGCGAGTACATCCTCGTCGCGCTCATCGTCCCGCTGCTGCTGTGGTTGCTCGATCTGTACCGGATCGTCCGGGACATTTGATGTCCCGGGCCACACCCCGGGTGGCGATGCCCATCGCGCTGACGCTGACCGCGACCCTGCTCGGGCTGACCTCCTCCCCCGCCGCCGCGGTGACCCCGCCGCGCGTCGACTCCTCGGCACTGATCCGTTCGGCGCCGGTCGCACCGCCGGAACCGACCGAGCAGAGCCATCTCTGCAATACCGCAATCCTGACCCGCACCACCGCGAAACCCACTGCCGCACAATCGATGATGAACCTCGAAGAGGCTTGGCGCTTCAGCCGCGGCGCCGGGCAGCGGGTGGCCGTCATCGACACCGGCGTCACGCCACACCCACGACTGGGCCGCGTCACCGCGGGCGGCGACTATGTCTCCGGCGGCACCGGGCTCGAGGACTGCGACGCCCACGGCACGCTCGTCGCCGGGATCATCGCCGCACGCCCGAGCAGCACCGACGCCTTCGCCGGAGTCGCACCCGCGGCGTCGATCATCGGAATCCGCCAGTCCAGCAGTGCATTCAAGGCGAAGAACAACCGTCGCGATGACGATTCCGCGCCGTCCGTGGGCTCCGGATTCGGATCCGTTCGCACACTGGCACACGCGATCGTCCGCGCGGTCGACCTGCGCGCCACGGTCATCAACATCTCCGAGGTCGCGTGCGCGTCGTCGGCCGCCAAGGTCGACGACCGCGCTCTCGGGGCCGCGATCCGGTACGCCTACGAGCGCGACGTCGTCGTGGTGGCGGCGGCCGGCAACGTCACCCGGGACGGCGCCTGCCGATCACAGAACCCGGCGCCGGCAGCGGGCGATCCCGCGGACTGGGGTTCGGTCACCACCATCGCGAGTCCCGCGTGGTACTCCCCCTATGTCCTCACCGTCGGCTCGGTCGACGCCGCGAGCGGCGCGCCGAGCGATTTCAGCCTGCACGGGCCGTGGGTCGGGGTCGCCGCGCCAGGAACCGACATCGTGAGTCTCGACAGCGCCAAGGGATCGGGCCGACTGGTGTCGGCACAGCGCAGCGAGGAAGGTCCACTGCCGCTGATCGGGACGAGTTTCGCCGCGCCCTACGTCGCCGGCACCGCAGCGCTCGTCCGGGCACGGTTCCCCGAACTGAGCGCCCGGGAGGTGATGGATCGGATCGTCGCGACCGCCCACGCCCCGGGGACCGGTCACGACCAGCGGATCGGCCACGGCGTCGTCGACCCGGTCGCGGCACTCACCGCGGAGCTACCCGCAGCGGAGAAGGCCCGGCCGCAATCGGCTCCGATCGCCGCACCCGCACCGCCGACGCCGCCGGATCACACCGCACGCAACGTGGCGATCGCCGGAGCAGGGATCAGCGCCGCGGTCATCGCCGCGGTCCTGGCCATCGCACTGCCCCACCGCCGGGTCCGCAAACTCGATCCCGACGAGTTCTGAGCAGCGGCGTTCAGGTCAGCTGCCGGAGCGTGCGGGACGCAGCTCGCGCGGCAGCGCGAAGGTCAGGGTCTCGTTGGCGGTGTTGACCGTCTCCACCGTGCCGTAGCCGCGCTCGGCGAGGTAGTCGAGCACACCGCGGACGAGGACCTCGGGCACCGATGCGCCGGAGGTGACGCCGACGGTGTTCACACCCTCGAGCCAGGTCTCGTCGATCTCGCGGGCGTAGTCGACCAGATGACCCGCCTTGGCGCCGGCCTGCAGGGCGACCTCGACCAGACGCACCGAGTTCGACGAGTTCTGCGAGCCGACCACGATCACGAGGTCGCATTCGGGCGCCATCGCCTTGACCGCGACCTGACGGTTCTGGGTGGCGTAGCAGATGTCGTCGCTGGGCGGATCGTTGAGCAGCGGGAACTTCTCCCGCAGGCGACGCACCGTCTCCATGGTCTCGTCGACCGACAGCGTGGTCTGCGACAGCCAGACCAGCTTGGACTCGTCACGCACGGTCACCGAGTCGACGCTGTCCGGGCCGTCGACGAGCTGGATGTGCCGAGGCGCCTCACCGGCCGTCCCCTCGACCTCTTCGTGGCCCTCGTGACCGATCAGCAGGATGTCGTAGTCGTCCCGCGCGAACCGCTTGGCCTCCTGGTGCACCTTCGTCACCAGGGGGCAGGTCGCGTCGATGGTCCGCAGCTTCCGTTCCGCGGCGGACGCGTGGACCTGCGGCGACACGCCATGGGCCGAGAACACGACGATCGCACCCTCGGGCACCTCGTCGGTCTCCCCCACGAAGATCGCGCCGCGATCGGCCAGGGTCTCGACCACGTGCCGGTTGTGCACGATCTCCTTGCGGACGTAGACGGGAGCGCCGTGCTTGTCGAGGGCGCGCTCGACCGTCTCCACCGCGCGGTCGACACCCGCGCAGTAACCGCGGGGTTCGGCGAGCAGGACACGCTTCGTCTCAGACATGTCTCCCAGGGTACGGGTTACAGACGGGTGCCCATTGATGGCAGAGTGTTGGCATGGATCGCGCACCCTACCCGGCCCGTATCGCCGCAGGTCTGATCGTCACCGCCCTCGAGGAGACACGCAAGCTTCCCGCGCTGCTCGTCACCCTCCCGATGACAGCGGTCAGCCAGACCCTGCAGGCAGGCATGCGGGCGCAGCAGAACATCGCCGAACTCGCCATCAAGGGCGACGCCGCCCTGGGGATGCTCTTCGACAAGCCCAGCGAGCAGCCCGAATGGGCCCGCTTCGACGAGGACGACGAGACCCCGGAACCCGGCTACGACGCCCACGCCGGTGACGTACCGATCGAGAAGCCCACCAGCATCGTCGACGAGGTCGAGGCCGCCGCCGACGGCAACGATCCGGGTGACCAGCCCGGCGAGGCCGTGAAGTCCACCACGACCGCGAAGGTGACCAACGCCACGAAGACGAGCGGGGCCACCAAGTCGACCGCGACGAGCGGGGCCACCGAGGTCGACGCGGAGGCCTCCGACGCCGACCTGGCCGCGCCGCCGCGCGCCGACGCCGGCCGCTTCGCGCTGTACAGCTCCGCTCCCGAGGATGTCGTGGACGCCGCGGAGAAGAAGCCGACGGCACCCAAGGCCAAGCCGAAGAACGGGACCACCCCCGAGATCGTCGTTCTCATCGACTACGACACGCTGACCCTGGCACAACTGCGTGCGCGTCTGCGGACGGTCGGCACCGAGGACCTCGAGACCCTCGTCGGCTACGAGAAGGCCAACCGTGGCCGCGCACCGTTCGTGACGATGCTCGAGAACCGGATCGCCTCGCAGAACAAGCGCTCCACCGAGGCGTGAGCGGGACCTCGCCGAACTCGGCCGAGAATCCGTGGCCGGTACGCACGGTCAACACCAAGATCGCCGACTGGATTCACCGGTTGGGTCAGATCTGGGTGGAGGGTCAGGTCACACAGATCAACCGGCGCCCCGGTACCCGCACGGCGTTCCTCACCCTGCGGGACCCGGCCGCCGACATCTCCGTCTCGGTGACGTGTAGCCCGGATCTGTTGGCGCGCACCGAGGTTCCGCTGACTGACGGCAGTCAGGTCGTCGTCCTGGGCCGACCGAGCTACTTCACCGGCCGGGGCACGGTGTCGTTGCGGGTCAGCGACATCCGGCCCGTCGGCGTCGGCGAACTGCTGCTGCGGATCGAACGCCTCCGGCAGTTGCTCGCCGCCGAGGGACTGTTCGACCCCCGGCTGAAACGTCCGCTGCCGTTCCTGCCGCGCTCGATCGGGCTGATCAGCGGGCGGGCCAGCGCCGCGCAGCGCGACGTCGTCAGCGTCGCGACCGATCGGTGGTCGGCGGTCCGCTTCGACGTCCGAGAGGCCCCCGTCCAGGGCCCCACGGCGGTGGCACGCATCCTCACCCACCTCGCCGACCTCGACGCGCATCCCGACGTCGAGGTGATCATCATCGCCCGCGGCGGAGGCAGCGTCGAGGATCTGCTGCCGTTCTCCGACGAGGCGTTGTTGCGCGCGGTGTCCCGTTGTCGCACACCGGTGGTCAGCGCCATCGGTCACGAGCCCGACAACCCGTTGCTCGACCTCGTCGCCGATCTGCGCGCGGCGACCCCGACCGACGCCGCCAAACGGGTGGTGCCCGACGTCGAGGCCGAACTCGCCGGGATCGACGACCTCCGCCGGCGCAGTGCACAGGCATTGCGCAACTGGGTCCGTCGCGAGACCGGGGTCATCGAAGGACTGCGACGACGCCCGGTCCTCGCCCGGCCCGGTGTGATCGTCGACCAGGAGTCCGCGAACGTGGCCGAGCTGGTGCGCGCGCTGCGGCGCGACGTCCGGCGCCACGTCGACACCGAGGACCGCCGTCACGAGCATCTCGCGGCCCGGCTGTCGACGCTGGGCCCGGCCCAGACCCTTGCGCGCGGTTACGCCGTGGTGCAACGCACCGACACCGACGTGACCCACGTCGTGAACACACTCGACGACCTGCCCGTGGGGGCCGAACTACGTATCCGGGTCGCCGACGGCGCGGCGCGCGCCACCGTCACCGCGACCGAGGCACCCACCACTTCCCCTGAGGACGAAGGAGATTCGTGAGCACCGACAGTGACGACACCGGCGAGGAGTACACGCCGGTTGCCGAACTCGGCTACGAGGAGGCGCGCGACGAGCTCGCCGACATCGTCAGCACGCTCGAGCACGGCGGCCTCGATCTCGACACCTCGCTGGCCCTGTGGGAGCGGGGCGAGGCACTCGCGACGCGCTGCGAGGAACACCTCCGCGGAGCGCGCGAACGCATCGAGACCGTGATCGCGCAGAAGAACTCGGCCGACGAGGACGACGACTAGCCGCTTCCCGAGGGCCCTTTCCAGCGTTCAGGCGTCGAGCGGCTGCTGCTTCGCCACCGACGCCGCGATCGTCTCGATGTCGGCGTCGGGTCCGCGCGACAGCACACCCACACGCACGTTGCCGAAGTCGGTGATCCAGAACTTCTTGCCCTCGGCGGTCTCGTAGGTCACCCACTGCCGGCCGCCCGCCTCGCGGGTACCGGTCGCGCCGATGTCGCCGTACTTCGTGTCGCCGCCACCGAGGTACGGGACCAGCAGGTCCTCCGACGCGTCGGTCTGACTCAGCTGCACGTAGGCGCCGCTCGCGCTGAGCCAGCCGACGGTGCTGACCCGATGCCCCTCGATGGCGTCCGACGAGCCGGAGTTCGGCTTCCATCCCTCCGGGGTCGGCGGGCGGCGGATCGGGAACGGCATCTGCCGGGCGTCGGCGTCCAATGCGGTGACCACGTCGAACGCGGGCACCTTGCTGTCCGCCGGGTCCTGATTCAGTCCGACCGAGCAATTCCCCGACGCGATCGCCACCAACGCAATCAGCGCAAGCAGCGGCACCAACGACCAGAACATGTCCTTGCCGTTGATCAGAATGCGCGGTTTGTCTGCCATGAGGGCGAGTATCCCACCACCAGGGTCAGTCACCGAACGGCCGGTGTGACATGCAAGGATGGTCCCTGAGATCACCGCCACACCCACGGATCCCACGGGCTGCGACCCACCGGGTTCCGGGCCACACCTGAGGAGCCGAAGACGATGACAGCCAGCAGCCACCAAGCACCCGATCGCAACCTCGCGATGGAACTGGTCCGCGTGACCGAGTCGGCTGCCCTCGCTGCCGGACGCTGGGTTGGGCGCGGCGACAAGAACGGCGGCGACGGCGCGGCGGTCGACGCGATGCGTCAGCTCCTCTCCACGGTGTCGATGCGCGGCGTCGTCGTCATCGGCGAGGGCGAGAAGGACGAGGCCCCGATGCTGTACAACGGCGAAGAGGTCGGCAACGGGCAGGGACCCGACTGCGACGTCGCGGTCGACCCCATCGACGGCACCACCCTGATGGCCGAGGGCCGCCCCAACTCGATCTCGGTGATCGCGGTCAGCGAGCGCGGCACCATGTACGACCCGTCGGCCGTGTTCTACATGGACAAGATCGCCGTCGGCCCCGATGCCAAGGGCGCCATCAACATCAACGAGTCGGTCGAGTGGAACATCAACTCGGTCGCCAAGGCCAAGGGCATCGACGTCGCCGACCTGACCGTCATCGTCCTCGACCGGCCCCGTCACGCCGACCTCATCGCCGACATCCGCAAGGCCGGCGCCAAGATCCGCCTCATCTCCGACGGCGACGTCGCCGGCGCCGTGGCGGCCGCCGACGACTACTCGACCGTCGACATGCTGATGGGTGTCGGTGGCACCCCCGAGGGCATCATCACCGCCGTCGCGATGAAGTGCATGGGCGGCGAGATCCAGGGCAAGCTGTGGCCCCGCAACGAGGAAGAGCGTCAGAAGGCGCTCGACGCCGGTCACGACCTCGACCGGGTCCTCACCAACGACATCCTGGTCAGCGGCGAGAACGCCTTCTTCTGCGCGACCGGCGTCACCAACGGCGACATGCTGCGCGGCGTCACCTACCGCCCCAACGGCGCGACGACCCGCTCACTGGTGATGCGTTCGAAGTCGGGCACCGTCCGCCGCATCGAGGCCGTCCACAAGCCGGCCAAGCTCCGCGAGTACGCGAACATCGACCTCTGATCCACCCGAGCACCGCGGCCCCATGCCGGGACCGTGACCGTGATCCACCTCACGAGTCCGGTCACCTCTGGCGTGGGGCCGTTCTGCTGGGGCGATACGATCCGGTGCGTGAGTAAACCTGCCTCAGCCCCCGAGTTTCTCTACTCTGATCTGCTCCCCATCGGCGCCGACGAGACCCCGTACCGACTGATCACCACCGAGGGTGTCTCGACGTTCGAAGCCGGCGGACAGACCTTCCTCAAGGTGGAGCCGGAGGCGATCCGCAAGCTCACCGCGGAGGCGATGCACGACATCAGCCACTACCTGCGCCCCGCCCACCTCGCGCAGCTCCGCAAGATCATCGACGACCCGGAGGCGTCGGGCAACGACCGCTTCGTGGCACTCGACCTGCTCAAGAACGTCAACATCTCCGCCGGCGGCGTGCTGCCGATGTGCCAGGACACCGGCACCGCGATCGTGATGGGCAAGAAGAGCGAGGGCGTGCTGACCGGCACCGACGACGCCGAGGCGATCTCGAAGGGTGTCTACGACGCCTACACCCAGCTCAACCTGCGCTACTCGCAGCTCGCGCCGCTCACGACGTACGACGAGAAGAACACCGGCTCCAATCTGCCGGCCCAGGTGGAGATCTACGCCACCGAGCAGGGACCCAAGGGCCCGGAGTACAAGTTCCTGTTCATGGCCAAGGGGGGCGGTTCGGCCAACAAGTCCTTCCTGTTCCAGGAGACCAAGGCCATCCTGAACCCGAAGTCGATCCTCAAGTTCCTCGACGAGAAGATCCGCTCGCTCGGCACCGCGGCCTGCCCGCCGTACCACCTCGCCGTCGTGATCGGTGGCACCTCGGCCGAATTCGCCCTCAAGACCGCGAAGTACGCCTCGGCGCACTACCTCGACAACCTGCCGACGCAGGGTTCGATGTCGGCGCACGGTTTCCGCGACCTCGAACTCGAGGACGAGGTCTTCAAGCTGACCCAATCGTTCGGTATCGGTGCCCAGTTCGGCGGCAAGTACTTCTGCCACGACGTCCGCGTCGTCCGCCTGCCGCGTCACGGGGCGTCGTGCCCGGTGGCCATCGCGGTGTCGTGTTCGGCCGATCGCCAGGCCCTCGGCAAGATCACCGCCGACGGCGTGTTCCTCGAGCAGCTCGAGACCGACCCGGCCAAGTACATGCCGGCAGCCGGTGTGGCCGAGGACATCTCGGGCGGCGAGGTGGTCGAGGTCGATCTCAACCGCCCGATGTCGGAGATCCTGGCCCAACTGTCGCAGTACCCCGTGAAGACTCGCCTGTCGCTGACCGGCCCGTTGGTGGTGGCCCGCGACATCGCGCACGCCAAGATCAAGGAACGCCTCGACGCCGGCGAGCCGATGCCCGATTACCTGCGCGATCACCCGGTCTATTACGCCGGCCCGGCCAAGACCCCGGAGGGCATGGCGTCGGGTTCGTTCGGTCCCACCACCGCGGGCCGCATGGACTCCTACGTCGAGCAGTTCCAGGCCGCGGGCGGCTCGATGGTCATGCTCGCGAAGGGCAACCGGTCCAAGCAGGTCACCGAGGCCTGCAACTCTCACGGCGGCTTCTACCTGGGCTCGATCGGCGGCCCGGCAGCCCGCCTCGCGCTCGACTGCATCAAGAGCCAGGAGATTATCGAGTACCCCGAATTGGGTATGGAAGCGGTGTGGAAGATCGAGGTCGAGAATTTCCCGGCCTTCATCGTTGTTGACGACAAGGGCAACGACTTTTTCACCGACCCGAGTGGGGCCGTCAACGTCCCGCTGAGCGGCATAAGGATCCGATCGAAGGAGTAGTACACCTATGACCCAGGCACAGGGCAAGCAGGAATACCGCACCGAGCACGACACGATGGGCGAGGTGCAGGTCCCCATCGATGCTCTGTGGCGCGCCCAGACCCAGCGAGCGGTGGAGAACTTCCCCATCAGCCACCGCCCGCTGGAACGGACGCAGATCCGCGCGATGGGCCTGCTGAAGGCGGCCTGTGCCACGGTCAACAAGGAACTGGGGCTCCTCGACGCCGAGCGGGCCGACGCGATCATCGCGGCGGCCACCGAGATCGCCGACGGCAAGCACGACGACCAGTTCCCGATCGACGTCTTCCAGACCGGGTCGGGCACGAGTTCGAACATGAACACCAACGAGGTCATCGCCTCGATCGCCAAGGCCAACGGCATCGACGTGCATCCCAACGACCACGTCAACATGTCGCAGTCGTCGAACGACACCTTCCCCACCGCCACCCATGTCGCGGCGACGGAGGCAGTCGTCACCGATCTGGTCCCGGCTCTCGACCATCTCCGGGAAGCCTTGGCGGACAAGGCAACCGAGTGGCGTGAGGTCGTCAAGAGCGGCCGTACGCACCTGATGGACGCGGTGCCGGTGACCCTCGGCCAGGAATTCGCGGGGTATGCACGGCAGGTCGAGGCGGGCATCGAGCGGGTCACCGCGACCCTGCCGCGGGTCGGCGAGCTGCCGATCGGCGGCACCGCGGTGGGCACCGGGCTCAACGCCCCCGACGGGTTCGGCACCAAGGTGGTCGCCGAACTGGTGCGCCGCACCGGCGTCGACGAACTCTCCCTCGCCAAGGACAACTTCGAGGCGCAGGCCGCACGCGACGGCCTCGTCGAACTGTCCGGGCAGCTGAAGACGATCGCGGTGTCGCTCACCAAGATCGCCAACGACGTCCGGTGGATGGGTTCGGGACCGCTGACCGGCCTGGGCGAGATCCTGCTCCCCGACCTCCAGCCGGGCAGCTCGATCATGCCGGGCAAGGTCAATCCCGTTCTGCCCGAAGCGGTCACGCAGGTCGCCGCGCAGGTCGTCGGCAACGATGCGGCGGTCACGTGGGGCGGCGGCAACGGCGCCTTCGAGCTCAACGTCTACATCCCGATGATGGCCCGCAACGTGCTCGAGTCACTCAAGTTGCTGGCCAACGTGTCCCGTCTGTTCGCCGACCGCTGCATCTCCGGCCTGCAGGCCAACGTCGACCGTCTGCGGACCCTCGCCGAGAGCTCCCCGTCGATCGTCACGCCGCTCAACAGCGCGATCGGTTATGAAGAGGCCGCCTCCGTCGCCAAGCAGGCCCTCAAGGAGGGCAAGACGATCCGGCAGACGGTCATCGATCGCGGCCTCGTGGGCGACAAGCTCAGTGAGGACGAGCTCGACGCGCGTCTCGATGTGCTCAAGATGGCCAACCTCGACCGCGAACGCTGAGTACCGTCTGGTCATGACCTCACTGGAGCCCTTCCCCACGGACTGGCAGACAGCACTCGTCCTCGTCGCCCATCCCGACGACCCGGAGTACGGCATGGCCGCCGCGGTCGCGCGGTGGACCGGCGAGGGCAGGCGTGTCGTCTACGCGCTCGCCTCCAGCGGCGAACGCGGGATCGAGGGCATGACCCCGGCCGAGTGCGGTCCCCTCCGAGAGGCCGAACAGCGCGCCTCGGCGAAGATCGTCGGCGTCGACGAGGTGGAGTTCTGGGGCTTCCCAGACAGCGACATCCGCAACACCCCCGAACTGCGCGCGAAGATCACCGAAACCGTCGAACGCATTGCGCCACAGGTCATCCTGTCGCTCTACGGCGGGCCTGAGTGGGCGCCGGGCCAGCCGAACCAACGCGACCACATGGAGTTCGCCGCCGCAGTACTCGAGGCCTATGACGCCTTGTCCCGGTCGGGTTCCGGCGAGGTTCCGGCATGGCTGTTCGAGAACGGGCCCGCCGCCACTCACGCGGTCGACGTCGACGCACAGTTCGAGGTGGCCGTCCGCTCCCTCGCCGCGCACGATCGCTACCTGTCGGTCCTCGACCCGGACACGCCCGTCCTCGATCAGGCCCGCGCCCAGATCGACCGGGCGACCGCACCTCGAGACGGCGCCGACGGCGTGCGGGTCGCCGGGTTCGAGCTCAAACGGACTCGCTGACCGGCCGCGACACCGGAGAGGTCCCGACGTTGGCCCCGTCGATTTGTGACCTTCGGCCCCTCCCGGACACGCTCTCGACACGAGAAGGTGTGGGGGTCAGTCTCTCGCACCACCCGGGAGAGTCCCTCCGAGAAAGTCGGGAGGTGACCGGTCATCACGCTCACCGGTGTACTCGTCGTATTCCTCGCAGCCTTCGCGGTCTGCGCCCTCATCGGGCTGTCCATCTGGCTCATCGTGCTTTTCGGCCTCCTGTCGGGAGTGCAGGCCGTGGCATGGGTGACCGAGCAGACCTCGGCCTGGCGACTGCCGGCCGAACCCGACACCGGTCGGTGAACCTGTCCCATCTCGACGCGGCGTCCCGCTAGAGCGGCACCGACCACCGCACGGACAGTCCCCGGCCCGAGGCGGGCGTGCTCAACGCGAAGGTCCCGCCCAGACGTTCCGCGCGGTCTCGTAGGTTCTTCAGCCCGCTGGGCGTCACGTCCTCGGGGAGACCGATGCCGTCGTCGGTGACCTCCACGGCCAGCTCATCGCCGACCGAGATCGCCACCGTCACCGTCGTCGCGTCCGCGTATCGGACCGCGTTGCTCAGGGCCTCGCGCACCACCGCGACCACCTGGTCGGAGAGGCGCGGCGAGACGATCGACAGCGGGCCCGCCATCCGCACATGGGTCTGGAGAGGCAGGTCGTCGACCTGCTCGTCGATCGCCTCCTGCACCCTCTGGCGGAGTCGGGTCGTCTCGGTATCGTCTGCCTGCAGGTCGAAGATCGTCGTCCGCACGTCCTGCACGATGTCCTGCAGGTTGTTGATGGACCGGGTCAGCCGCGCCCTGATCTCGGGTGACTGGGTGCGTTGCAGCGTCGCCTGCAGGGTGAGTCCCTCGGCGAAGATCCGCTGGATCACATGGTCGTGCAGATCGCGTGCGATCCGTTCTCGGTCCTCCAGGACCCGCAACTCGTGAGCCTGGATGGTCGCGCCGGCCAATTGCAGCGCCAGGGCCCCCTGGTCGGCGAAGTTCGCGCTCAAGCTCAGCAGGTCCTCCGCGAACCCGTCGCGACCCTTGGACCGCACCGCGATCAGCACGCCGCGGGTCGATTCCGCCGTCCGCAGCGGCGCCACCATCACCGGGCCGTGGCGACTGGACGAATCCCCGGAGATGTCGTATTCGAGCTGCTCGCGGAGCACCGGCCTCCGTCGGACGAAGGCGTCACCCGAGGTCGACCCCTTGATGGGCACGGATCGTCCGCGGAAGAACTCGGCGTCGACCCCTTCGGCGACCGTGACGACGAGTTCGTCGACCGATTCCGGCGGCACCTCGTGGTCGTGGGGTTCAGCGATGCAGACCAGGTCGGCGTCGGCCAGCGTGAGGACCTTGCGGGCGATCGATTCGAGGACGTCCTGCTGATCGGCCCCGGTCAACAGCTCCGCGATCACGTCGCGATTCGCCTCGATCCAGGCGAGCTGGGTCTGCGCCTGTTCGTACAGCCGGGCGTTCTCGATCGCGATACCTGCCGCCGACGCCAGTGCCTGGATGACGAGTTCGTCGTCCTCGGTGAACAGGGCACCGTTCTTCTTCTCCGTGAGGTACAGGTTTCCGAAGATCTCGTCGCGCACCCGGATCGGGGCGCCCAGGAAGCTCGTCATCGGCGGGTGGTTCGGCGGGAATCCCACCGACGCGGGATGCTCGGACAGGTCGGTGAGCCGTAACACCCGGGGGGCGTCGATGAGCTGCCCCAGCACGCCGCGGCCTGTCGGCAGGTGCCCTATCTCGGCGCGGACGTCCTCGCCGATGCCCTGCGCCAGAAAGGCCGACAGGTCGTGTCCGCTGCCGAGGACGCCGACCGCCCCGTACTCGGCGTCGACCAATCGTGTGCCCGCAGACACGATGGCCTCGAGCGTGGTTTCCAGATCGAGATCGGAACTGACCATCAGCATGGCCTCGAGCAGACCGTCGATGCGGTCACGAACATCGGCGATCTGCGTTATCCGGTCGCGGACCTCATCGAGGAGCTCACGTAATCGCATCTGCGACAACTCATTCTGCACCTCAAAAGACCCCACACCGCGTTCCCGGGATTCGCGGACCATATTTCGAATGATATACCCTCCGCTTCGTTAAGTATTGGGTTGACCAATTCTCGCCAGATAGTCTGAAAGCCCTCGAATCATCCTCCCCGCAAAGCAATTCGGATTTCCGTGACCTCGTTTTCCCCGTTGAATCGGACATTTCGGGTATAGGTGGAAATCCGCCAGTCCGGGCAATCTGGGTGAAACACGTCGGGGGTCGACCTACAATTCGTCTCACGGCACCTGCGCCGGAGGGAGGTGTGGCCGATGTTCTCGGTTTTCCTCGTCGATGACCACGAGATCGTCCGGCGGGGTCTCGTCGAACTCCTGGACCACGATGACAACGTCCGGGTCGTCGGCGAGGCCGCGACCTGCGCGCAGGCCCTCGCCCGCATACCGACCGTGCAACCGGACGTCGCGGTCCTCGACGTCCGCCTACCCGACGGCAACGGGATCGAACTGTGCCGCGACTTGCTCAGCCGAGTCGACGGGTTGCGCTGCCTGATCCTGACCTCGATGACCGACGACGAGGCCATGATGGACGCGATCCTCGCCGGCGCCAGCGGGTACGTCATCAAGGACATCACCGGCATGGAACTCGCCCGCGCCATCACCGATGTCGGCGCCGGACGGTCGTTGCTCGACAACCGCGCGGCCGCAGCCCTGATGGACCGGTTGCGCACCCAACGCGAGAAAGAGGAAAAGCCCGGCGACGGATTGAGCGAGCAGGAGAGCACCCTGCTCGCCCTCCTCGGCGAGGGCCTGACCAATCGGCAGATCGCCGCCCGGATGCATCTCGCGGAGAAGACCGTGAAGAACTACGTGTCCCGGCTGCTGGGCAAACTCGGCATGGAGCGCCGTACGCAGGCGGCGGTGTACGCCACCAAAGCGGCGCGACGGGGTCACGCGCACTGAGTCGAGGCTCGCGAGCGATTCGCGTACCATATCCTGCGGGTTAGAGCACGACACGTGTCATTGGTCCCCATCCAACGGGACTCTTTACCCGGTGACTCGACCCTCACCGGGGGCATGTACTGGATACACAAGCGATGCCGGGCACCCCGGCACGCGGTGTGTGGACCTCCAGGGGGACTGCCGTGTGACCGCATCCGGATTCACCAACGGACCTGTCGTCGTCGGCGTCGACGGGTCCGCCACCGCCCGCGCCGCCGCCCGCTGGGCCGCGCGCGACGCCGCTCTCCACCGGTCGGAGCTCGAGCTGATCGCCTCGGCGAATCTCGCGGCGGACGATCCACGCGTCCTCGAACCCCTGCGCGCCCGATGCGAACGCGCCCTCGCCGAGGCCCGCCGCGCGGCCGAGGACTCGGGCGACTCGCCCGACCCGCTGAAGATCACGACCCAGGTCGTCGACTCACCGCCCGTCACCGCCCTGCTCGAGGCATCCGATCGAGCCCGTCTCCTCGTCGTCGGCAACCGGGGGCACATGGCCGGTCATCGCGTCGCGCTCGGGACGGTCACCACCGCACTCGCCGAGCACTGCAGGTGTCCGCTGACGGTCGTCCGCGACTCCACGTCCCACTGGTCCCAGGCGGGGATCGTGGTCGGCACCGACGGCTCCCCGGGCGGGCGAGCCGCCGTCGACGCCGCGTTCGCAGCGGCCGACCTACGCGGCGTCCCGGTCACGGTCGTCCACGCCTGGTGCGACACCGATGTCGCCGACATGGCCGTGCCGTGCACGATGTCCGAGTGGCCGAGCCATCGCAGCCGCGCCGACGCCTGGCTCGAGGCCGAACTCGACGAGGTGCGACGCCGGTACCCGCGCGTCACCGTCCGCCACGCCGTGACCAGAGACCGACCCGCCCGCGCCCTGCTCGACCACGCTCAGGCCGCGCAATTGCTAGTCGTGGGTGCGCGCGGTCGCGGCGGTTTCGCGGCCATGCGACTGGGTTCGACGAGCCTCTCGGTCCTGCGGTCGGCCCGTGGCCCGGTGATGGTCGTACCCCACGACCGCTGACCTGCGCCCCGATCCGCCGAACCATGTGCCATTCGGCCCTATGAGACCTACATCACATCCGGTGAAACTGAGGTGGTCGATCGTCCGAGTCCGTCGACGAACCGACAGGACCGACTCGACACAGCCAGCACCAGAGGTCCACCCATGACAGTCATTTCCCCGTTGTTCGCCGAAACCGAGGGTTCGGCCGACCGGTACTGCGACAGCTGCGGACGCAGCTTCGTCCCACGACGACCACTGGCCGAACCCGAACGGGATCGCTGGGCCAGGGTCAACGGCTGGCACGTCGGGGTGGAGGAGACCTTCTGCCCCGCCTGCCGGCACGCACGCTCCGAGATCAGCGACCCGTGAACTGCCCGAACAGGGCGGGAATCGCACCGACCAGTTGCGAGAGCAGGCCGGTCAGCATGTCGGAGGCCGGCACGTCGGGAGTCGACGGCGTGGCACCCGGAGTTGTCTGAGGGGTTGCTCCGGGCGCCTCGCCGGTCGGCGCACCCTTGTTCACGCCGATCGTGATCTTCGGGCTCTTCGCGGGGTCGAGCCAGACGAGGATCTTCTTCATCAGTTCACGCTCGACGGCGACGCAGCCCAGCGTCGGCTGGTCGTTGGTCACATGCAGGAACATCGCCGTCGCCTTGCCGGGGGTGCGCTCCGGGTTGTGCGCGATGTTGACGGCGTAGTCGTAGACCGGACCCGAGTTGTACAGGTTCTCACTGTCACCACCGGGACTCTGGGGCTGACGTACGTGGGTGTTGTAGGTCGGCGACTTGGGATCGGAATCCCACCAGTCCTGGGTGTCGACCTTGAGGTAGGGCATCTTGGTGCCCGGATTCTCCTGACGACCGAAGGCCTGGTCGAGCGGGAACGTCCCCTCCGGGGTACGCGGCACGTTGTCCTGCGGTTCGCCCATCCCCAGGGAGCCGAGGTATGCCTTGGCCGGGCCGAGGCCGGGGACCGGCTTCCAGCTGCCGTCGGTTCCCTTCTCGAAGGCGGTGAGTGTGGCGGTCGTGTCCGACGCCTTGGGGGCGGTCACGACGATCATCTGGCTGGTCGGGCCCCCGGACCCCTCGAGGCCACCGGGCGCCTCGTCGGAACCGCTGCCGCCGGACAGTTGGTTGAGCACCTCGTCGAGCATCGGGATACCGAGGCCCTCGCCCATTCCCGGCAGCGACGGGCCGCCCGGCGTGGTCGGTGTCGTCGGCGTGATCGGTGTCGTCGTTTCCGGATCGGCGAGAGCCTGACCCGCACCACCGGCGCACGCGGCCAACACCGCAATCACCAATAGTCCCAGCAGTCTCATTCGCCTCATCAGTAACTTCAGCACCACAACAGTGTGACAGCGCGCAAGACCCCATGAGTCACGTGATGGTCACGGTGCAGTGAGGATCGGATCAAGCACCCCGGCGGATTCGGCCGCCCTCGATCGCCGGATCAACCACCGGGTGTCGACTCGGCGGTCGATTGCCGATGGAAAATCGGAAATGATCCATTATTCGACGTGCAGGACAAAGCGCCGGAAAGAAGTCATCCCGTCGAGGCCATGCAGAATTCGTCGGCCTTTTCTTTGCGGGAACTAAATATAATCGTTAGCGTCGGCAACGGCGTTGATCGCACAGCGACCTCGCCGGACGGAAATTCACCGACAAAGGAGAGAAATTGGGTTCCCTGGAGAACATCGAAGCCCTCACCGCATTCGTCGAGCTCCTCAACGCACTCAGCGACCTCGGCGGCAGCGCGGCCTGACCCCTCCCCCGAGTCGGGCCCACCATCGCGGGAATCGTTGCGACAGCGACAATCTCGGCGGGCCCCAGTGACGGAAGGCCGCGACGGTTCGCTCCCCTCAGCGAATCGTCGCGGCCTTCCCCTCCAAACGCCCGCCCGTTACGCTCCCGGCGCGGTCACACCCCGCCCGCTCACTACGCTCCCGGCGCGGAAGGCCCGAACTCCTCCAGCATCTCCGTCACCAACGCCGCGATCGGCGACCGCTCACTGCGGGTGAGCGTGATGTGTGCGAAGAGCGGATGCCCCTTCAACTTCTCGATGACCGCGGCGACACCGTCGTGCCGGCCGACGCGGAGGTTGTCGCGCTGTGCGACGTCGTGGGTGAGCACCACACGAGATCCCGAACCGAGGCGCGACAGCACCGTCAGCAGGACGTTGCGTTCCAGCGACTGCGCCTCGTCGACGATCACGAACGAGTCGTGCAGCGACCGGCCACGGATGTGCGTCAGCGGCAACACCTCGAGCATCCCGCGGCTCAGCACCTCCTCGATGACCTCCGGCGAGGCGAGCCCCTCGAGGGTGTCGAACACCGCTTGTGCCCACGGGCCCATCTTCTCGGCCTCGCCCCCGGGGAGGTAGCCGAGCTGCTGACCCCCGACCGCGTACAGCGGCCGGAACACGACGACCTTGCGCTGGGTCCGGCGTTCCAGAACCGCCTCGAGACCCGCACACAGAGCCAGCGCCGACTTACCGGTGCCCGCCTTGCCGCCCAGCGAGACGATGCCGACGCTGTCGTCGAGCAGCAGGTCGAGAGCGACCCGCTGTTCCGCGGAACGCCCGTGCAGGCCGAAGGCCTCGCGGTCCCCCCGCACCAGCTGCACGCGCTTCTCCGCGTTGACGCGACCGAGGGCGCTCGACGACGGACTGAGCAGGCGGATGCCGGTGTGACACGGCAGCTCCCTGGCCTCGTCCAGGTCGATGACACCGTCGGCGAACAGTGCGTCGATCATCGACGTCTCGACATCGAGCTCGGTCATCCCCGACCACCCGGACACCACCACGTCCTGCGCGTGGTACTCGTCGGCGGCCAAACCGACCGCACCGGCCTTCACACGCAGCGGGGTGTCCTTGGACACCAGGGTCACGTCCTTGCCCTCGGCACGCAGGTTCAGCGCACAGGCCAGAATCCGGGAATCGTTGCTGTCGGTGCGGAAACCGGCCGGCAGGACGGACGGATCGGTGTGGTTGAGCTCCACCTGGAGGGTGCCGCCCTCCTCACCGATCTCGATCGGAAGGTCGAGCCGACCGTGCGCGAGCCGCAGGTCGTCGAGCATGCGCAACGCCTCACGCGCGAACCAGCCGAGCTCGTGATGGTGACGTTTGCCCTCGAGTTCGCTGATGACCACCAGTGGCAACACCACTGAGTGCTCCGCGAAGCGCATGACCGCCCAGGGGTCGGACAGCAGCACGGAAGTGTCGAGGACGTAGGTGCGTGTGGTCACGTCGGGCTCCTACGTTCATGCGGCGCCCGCACAAACCAGTTCTCAGGTGACCGGCCGGTCGAAGTCCGTTGCCCTCGGCGTCAGCCGAGGTGGACGAGGACCGGGGCCGGCCCTCTCGCGCTGCTGTTGCAATACACGAATCGAACCTCCCGGACGAACCGCTTCCCCGCGATCCGTACCGTCAACGTACGCGCAGACTCCGCGGGCGGCGCGCCGGAATCAGGTGTGTCGGCGTGAATTTCGCGTTAACCGCAGTATCGTCTGACCCAGGGACGCAAACGGCGCCACCAGGATGTTCGTCGTCCTGATGGCGCCGTGCGCGCGTCTTACGGGGTGGCGGTGTTCTAACCGCGGGCGCGGGAGAGGATGCGCTGACGCGCGGCCTCGGCCTCTTCGCCCAGACCCTCGATGGAGTCGAGCTTGACCGCGTCGGCGAGGGTCGCGGCGATCTCGCGCCAGGTGTCGGAGTTCTCGTAATCGGCCAGGAGAGCCCGCTCGGCATCGAAGTCGTCGATGTCGTGGCCGATGGCCTCGGCCCGGCCCAGCGCCAGGGCCGAGTCGATCGCGATGACCGTGGCGTCCTGGTCGGCGATGATGCCGGCATTGAGGAACGCACCGAAGGTGTTCGCCTGCTGCTGGTCGTCGGCGGCGATCTTGGTCAGGATCTGTTCCAGGACGTCGTCGGCGGCGATTGCACCGAGTCGCTTGATGAAGCTGACGCACTGGTTCTCGTGGACGGCCATCAGCGCGAGCACGTCGAGCGGGCCGAGCTGGTCGACCTGCTCGGGGGTCTGCCGGTAGCCCTTGGTGACGTGGACGAGTCGACGGTTCTCGGCGTCCACCGGATCGATGGCGCGACGCACGACGAGGTAGTCGCGCAGGACGATCGAGTGCCGGTTGTCCTCCGCGGTCCATACACCGATGAGCTGACGCCACTCGGAGAAGGCCGGGAAGTGCTTCGCGAGCACACGGTGGTACGACGGCAGGTTGTCCTTGGTGAGGAGCAGCGCCAGCAGACCGGCACGCGCCTCGTCGGACAGCGTCGCCTGCGACGGGTCGAAGTCGGCGCCGCCGAGGAAGGCGAAGTTGCGTCCCTCGTCCCACGGCACCCAGTCGTGCGGGTTCCACGGAGTGGCGGCCGACTGGTGGTCTTCCGCGATCTCGGGAAGAGCCTTCTCGAGCGCGATGATCAGGTCGTCTTCAGTGAGTGCGTTCATCGCTGCAAGGATACGGACGCCGCTCGGCGCGGGGCAATTCAGGTCACATCCGAGCGGCCGGCCGCGGCTCAGATGCGGCTCATCAGTCCCCACTCCTCGAGCCCCTCGTAGAGCGGGAAGTCGAGGGCGAGCTTGGACACCCGGCCGCGCAGGGCCGAGACGTCGGCCGACGAGCCCGCGGCGAGCGCCGTCGCGATGATGTCGGCGACCTCGGTGAACTCCTCGTCGCCGAAGCCACGGGTGGCCAGCGCGGGGGTGCCGATGCGCAGACCCGAGGTGACCATCGGCGGGCGCGGGTCGAACGGCACCGCGTTGCGGTTGACCGTGATCCCGACCTGGTGGAGCAGATCCTCGGCCTGCTGGCCGTCGAGGTCGCTGTTGCGCAGGTCGACGAGCACGAGGTGGACGTCGGTGCCGCCGGTCAGGACCGAGACGCCGGCCTTGGCGACATCCTCACCGTTGAGGCGTTCGGCGAGGATGCTCGCGCCCGACAGGGTGCGGCGCTGACGCTCGGCGAACTCCTCGGTGCCGGCGATCTTCAGTGCGACGGCCTTGCCGGCGATCGCGTGCATGAGCGGTCCGCCCTGCTGGCCGGGGAACACGGCCGAGTTGAGCTTCTTGGCCCATTCCTGCTTGGCCAGGATGATGCCGGAGCGGGGTCCGCCGAGGGTCTTGTGCACGGTCGAGCTGACGACATCGGCGTGCGGCACCGGCGACGGGTGCAGGCCGGCGGCGACGAGTCCGGCGAAGTGCGCCATGTCGACCCACAGGTGGGCGCCCACCTCGTCGGCGATGGAGCGGAACGCCTCGAAGTCGAGCGTGCGCGGGTAAGCCGACCAGCCGGCGACGATGACCTTGGGCTTCACGTCGAGGGCGATCTTGCGCACCTCGTCCATGTCGATCCGGAAGTCTTCCTTGCTCACGCCGTAGAAGGCGTTCTCGTAGAGCTTGCCGGAGAAGTTGAGGCGCATGCCGTGCGTGAGGTGACCGCCGTGGGCGAGGTCGAGACCGAGCATGGTCTCCCCCGGCTCCATCAGGGCCTGCAGCACGGCCGCGTTGGCCTGCGCGCCCGAATGCGGCTGGACGTTGGCGAAGTCGGCGCCGAACAGTTCCTTGGCGCGGTTGCGGGCGATGTCCTCGACCACGTCGACGTATTCGCAGCCGCCGTAGTAACGACGTCCCGGGTAACCCTCGGCGTACTTGTTGGTGAGCACGCTGCCCTGCGCCTGCAGGACCGCACGCGGCACGAAGTTCTCCGAGGCGATCATCTCGAGAGTGTCCCGCTGACGGCTGAGTTCGCCGTTCATGGCGGCGGCGACGTCGGGGTCGAGCTCCGCCAGGGACATCGAGTTCACGGATGACGAGTTCGCGGTCATGGCGACAAGTCTAGGGACCTGCGCCGCGATCCCCTAACCCGCTACCAGCTCACGGCGCAGGCTCGCCGGGATGAGCGGTTCGTCGAGCAGCCGTCCGAAGGCCGCGGCGCGGTCGTCGGCGGCATCGAGCCACCTCTCGAGCAGTTGGTAACCCTCGACGTAGGTGCTGATGTAGGCCCGCCACAGCGGTGAGGTGAGGAAGCGCAGCATCTGCCGGGCACGCTCGGGCGGCGCGAGCAACCAGGTCTGGAGGAAGTCGGCGACGGTGTCGGCATCGGCGTGCTGGTCGTGCAGCATCAGGGCCGCGTCCTGGCGGACGGTCAACAGTCCGGAGGTCGCGCGTCCGATGCGCATCGCCCGGTCGGCGTCGAAGCGCAGGCCGAGGTCGGCGTAGACCTCCTGCGCCCAGACGCCCCACTCCTTGCCCATGATCGCGGTCAGGGCGTGGTCGGCGAGCCCCTCGGCCATCAGGCACTGCGGGGTGTTGACGAGGAAGATCGACTGCTCGTGCTGGCCGGCGCCGACGAGCAGTTGTTCCTTGCGGCAGTGCTCGGTGTGGTGGCCGGGGTAGGCCTCGTGGGCGATCAGGTGCGGGAGCGACGACATGTACTGCGTGAGGTCGGCGTTGATCGCGACCCGTGACCGGTAGTCGCCGAGGTAGTAGTTGAACCCCGACCACGGTTTGTCGGTGACGACCTCGAAGTCGACGATCTCGTTGTCCGGCAACGGGTACTGCGCCCGGACGCGTTCGCGGAGGGCACCGCTGAACGCCCGAACGCACTCGTCGACCTTGTCGGCGGGGATCTCGTCGGCCCGACGATGTGCGGAGTACGCGTCGCGCAGTTCGTCGCTGGTGGCGTCGGCGATGCCGAGCGCCTCCGCGAGGTCGGTGTGGGCCTGCCGGTAGCGGTCGGCGTCGGCGAGGGCGATGTCGACGTCGAAGTAGGCGCTGACCTCGTCGACGAAGGAGATCTCGTCGCCGGCGAATTTGCGGGCCGAGCACTCGAGCGCCCGCAGATGGGAGCCGATGAACTCCGCGCGGTCGGCGGGCAGATCTCCGGGGAGGTCGGCGCGCAACGCCCGGGCCTGTGCGGCCAGCTGCGCCGGATCGGGCGCGGGCCCGTTTGCGATCTCGGCACGCAGTGCCGGGTCGCCTGTGAACGCGTCGACGAATCCTTCTTCGAGCCGATCGAACGCCAGCCCCAACCGCAGGTAGTCGGTGACGAGGTCGGGGGTCGCGTGGTCGGCCGGCATACCGGGCACGTTACCGCGAGCGGAGGCGCCGCGTGGGCCCACCGCGTCGCGGCGAGCGATGGGCCCTAAGCTGTTACGCATGATGACCCGGGCAGCCGCGCTCACCACTACCCCGGAGCTGCGCTGATGGCTCGCAATGCCAGTGATCGGGACCCCAGTCTGTACCTGGAGCTCGACCGCCGGCAGTGGCGTGAACTGCGTGAGTCCATGCCCCTCGTGCTGAACGAGTCCGAGCTCTCCGAGCTCGTGGGCCTCGGTGAGCAGATCGACCTCGAGGAGGTCGCCGACGTCTACCTGCCCCTGTCGCGTCTGATCCATCTGCAAGTCGCTGCGCGCCAACGACTGTTCGCGGCCACCTCGACCTTCCTCGGCGAGCGTCAGATCAATCGGCAGGTCCCGTTCGTCATCGGCATCGCGGGCAGTGTGGCCGTCGGTAAGTCGACGACGGCGCGCGTGCTCGCGGCGTTGCTCGCCCGGTGGGAATCGCACCCGAAGGTCGACCTGATCACCACCGACGGATTCCTGCTGCCGACAGCAGAGATGCAGCGTCGGGGGATCTTGCACCGCAAGGGTTTTCCCGAATCGTATGACCGGCGCGCGCTGCTGCGCTTCGTGACCGAGGTGAAGTCGGGTGCGCGTGAGGTCGCGGCGCCGGTCTATTCACACCTCGCCTACGACATCGTGCCGAACGTCTATCACTACGTGCGGCAACCCGACATCCTCATCCTCGAGGGCTTGAACGTCTTGCAGACCGGGCCGACGCTGATGGTGTCGGATCTCTTCGACTTCTCGATCTACGTCGACGCCAAGATCGAGGACATCGAGGAGTGGTACATCTCGCGCTTCCTGCAGATGCGGACCACGTCGTTCGCCAACCCGGACTCCCACTTCCACGCGTACGCCTCGCTCACCGACGAACAGGCCACGGCTGCGGCCCGGGACCTGTGGACCTCGATCAACCGGCCGAACCTCATCGAGAACATCCTGCCCACCCGCCCGCGCGCCTCGCTGGTGCTCCGCAAGGACGTCGACCACGCCATCAACCGGGTGCGCCTGCGCAAGCTCTGAACATCACGCCGGTGTGAGCATCAGATCCACCAGTTCCGCGCTGTGGCGGCCCGCCGCCGCCCGATCCTCCTCGGAGTAGGACAGGTGCAGCGCCCCGATGCCCATCGCGAAGATCCAGTTGGCCCGCACGGACGCGGTCCCCGGATCCAGCCCGTGGTCGAGGAGACACCGGCGCACCGCTTCTCGCGCACGACGATCCGAGGTGCGGATGCTCGCCTCGGCATCCGGATCCGAGCGCGCCCATTCCCGCATCGCCCGTTCGATCATCCAGTGACGCGGACTCGTGAGCTGGGCGATCAGACCCAGCAGACGATCGCGTGGGGGTAGGTCGGCCAGCGCCGCGAAGTTCTGGTGCTCCTCGTCGCTCCACTCGCCCCACCGTGCGACCAGCGCCGCGCGGTAGGCCGCGATGTCGGTGAAGTGCCAGTAGAAACTGCCCTTGGTGACGCCCATGCGCTTGCAGACCGTGTCGATCTTGATCTGCTTGAACCCCTCCTCGGCCAGGATCGCGTACCCGAGCTCGATCCAGTCGTCGGCCGACAGATGGCCGCCACCTCGCTGCTGCGCTCGCCCCATTCGCTCACCCTAACTGCGCTTTCCGGCTCGAAGCGGGTATCCCATACCTTTTTGTATGTTACGTTCCGATCCGTGGACACCCCGACATCCGGAACGGTGCAGATCACCGACGAATTCATCGCCGCCCTGGCCGAGCGCGCCGGCCGGGCAGAAGAACTACGGCAACTGCCGGCCGAGACCATCCGCGACGCGACCGACTCAGGTCTTCTGGATCTGTTGATCCCCAGCAGGTTCGGCGGACTCGAAGCACCCTTCCCCGAGATCCTCGACCATGTCCGACGCCTGGCCCATGGCTGCACGTCGAGCGCCTGGACGCTGGGTTTCTACACCCTGCACGGCTGGATCACCGCACTGTTCAGCGAGGCGGCGCAGGAAGAAGCGTTCGCGGATCGTCCGTACCTCGCACCGGCACCCCTGGCACCGACCGGGACCGCGGAGCCGCGCGAGGGCGGTTTCGCCGTGTCCGGTCGCTGGTCCTGGGCGACCGGCATCATGGCCGCCAACTGGGTGATGGTGGGCGCCGTCGTCACCGGCGATCGCCCCGACGCCATCCTGGCGCTCCTGCCGATCGACGACGCGCGGGTGGAGGACGTCTGGCACACCGACGGCATGCGGGCGACCGGATCCAACGATGTCGTCATCGAGGACGCCTTCGTACCGGCCCACCGCACGGTCCGGGTTCGAGATCTCTACGCGGGCAGGACACCTGGCGCGGCGTTGCACGACAACCACTCGTATCGCTGGCCGATGGTCCCCGCCCTTGCCCTGCTGGCCGCCATGCCCGCCCTGGGCACGGCCGAGCGGGTCGCCGACCTGTACGCGGCACGGCTCTCCGAACGCGTCCTGGCGTACCAGATGGTCAAACAGAAGGACAAGCCCGCGGCGCGGATTCGATTGGGCGACGCCCGAATACGACTCCAGGCTCTCCGCGGTCTGCTCGCGGAGACCACGGCGACCATCGAGGGGAGCCTGGCTGGCGGCGCGACGGTCGACGTCCGTACGCGGGCCCAGGCACGTCTTGCCGCGGCCCGCATCGTGAACGAGTCGAGAGCCGTGATCGGCACGCTGCTCGAGGCGTCGGGCGCCAGTGTGCACTTCCTCGACCATCCGGTGCAGCGTGCGCGCCGCGACATCGACGTCCTGTCCGGCCACGTGGTCTTCGACTACGACGAGATCAGGGAAATCGCCGGATCTCTCGAGATCGGCATGGAGATCTCCCCGTTCGCCATGGTGTAGCGCGGCTATGCCCGTGGCACCCCTCTACCGGCCTTGCTGCCTGAGGTGCGAGGAGCG
>NZ_JSYC01000121.1:0-9352 GCF_054823965.1 Gordonia sp. GN26
TCGATCCTCCTCGCGGCGGCGTACCCGCGCAGCTGACCCAGCGAGCCTCGAAGCTGGTGAACCGGCCGTCGTCAGGGTCGAAGGTCCGCTCCCTGAGAAGCGCCCAGATCCCGACTGCCGAACCTCAACTCGACCGGCAGACGTCGATCGAAGTCTGCCGGTCGGGTTGACGTCGACCGGTAGTCAGGTGGGCGACGGTGTCTCACCAGGGCCTCAGAGGCTCGCTGCGCTCTCAAGCCGCAGGGAGCGAGGGCGACGCACCTAAACGCCCCCATGCCGCAGAGGTTGAGGCCGGGCGATCGTCCTCGGCCTAGAACCCGAAATACTCCCTGAACCGTCCACGCTTGCGAGGTGCCCCCGCGGGCGCGCTGCGTTCCGCGCCACGCGCGGAGGTGGCTCTCCGGTAGTTCTCGAAATCGTCGGCGGTCGGCTCGTACTCCGCGGGATGAAGTGCGAAGCAGGTGACGGTGATGTCGGCCGGATCGAGGTCCGTTGGCGCGAGGGGATGGGTGTAGCGGAACCCGAGCCAGGACCGGTTGGCCTCCTCGGCGAGTTGCGCCGGATGGAAGGGGAGTGCCATACCTTGGTTCGGCACGCCGTCGGCGTAGGTGAGCGGGAATTCGCCGCCCCAGAACGGCTTCTCGAAGGTGAACGGGAGGCCCTCGTCCTCGTGGATGGTCACCGGGTCGGCGGAGAACGAGCGTCGAAGTGACCGCGACTCCCATCGCGCGAATGCGCCGAACGACGTCTCGGGTTCGGTGTAGAGCAACGTCGTCACCGTGCTCGGACGGATCGCGGTCAGCGTTCGGGTCAGCATCGAGGGGGTCGCCGTCTCGAACAGTGAGCACGAGACCACGGCGAGCGAGCCGTAGAAGCCGGCGTAGACGTGGTGGTCCCTCGCGGCGGCTGCGGTCGCGAGGTCGGTGTCGACGAGCGGGACCAGCACGCTGTCGCCGTAGATCTTCGAGGCGAGCTGCTGGGCGTGCTGATGGTCATGCTGTGGAGCGCGCACGACGGTTCGGAGGTCGTCGGCCGGGTCAGGGGAGTCGATGAACCAGACGGTGGCGGCGCGTGCCGACATCGATCAGCTGTTCCCGTTGCTACGTACGCCGAGCAGGACGTCCTCCCAGGCGGGCACGGCGGGCTTGCGGGTCTTCTTCTTGCGCGGACGATCGGCGTGGGCCGGTCCGGAATCGCGGGTCGCCGACGACTCCGATGAACCAGAAATGCTGTCCGGGGTGGCCGCCGGCTCGGCGTCGGTGGTCTCCCGGAGTGCGGGCTCGGCGGGCTCGTCCTCGACATGTGCCTCGACCGGGGCGGCCTCGACGGGTGCCTGTGCGACGGGAGCGGAGATCGGGGTGACCGGAGCCGGCGGCGTGCGCTCGTCGGTCTCGTCGTCGTCGAACCCGAAATCCAGGGGGACGGTGCCGTGATCGTCGTCCGCAGTGCGACGTTCCTGCCGTGCACGCTGCGCACCGATGAGGGAGTTGGCGTCGATGGTGACTTCCTCACGCCCGGCGGACGTCGTCTCGACAGCAACCTCCGGTGCGGCGACAGGAGTGAGTCGACGCCGCGGCGCGATGGTCTCGGGGTGGGTCAGTTCGTCGGCGAGGTCGTCGAGCGGGTCGACGGTGCCGCCGTGGGTGCCGGGCTGGTAGCGCCAGTGCGCGAGGTTGTCGGTGCGTCCGACGCTCCAGGCGACCTGCACGACCCAGTAGCCGCCGTCGTCCTTCCAGGCGTCCCAGTCGGCGTCGGCCGGGTTGTGACCGTAGGCGACGAGACCTTCCGCCACGGATTCGGCGAGTGTCGCGACGGCCGGGCCGTCATGCCGGATCGGGTGGGCCGCACCGGCGAGCTCGGTGGCACGGCTGCGCTCGAGGAGCACCGGGTGGGCGAATCGTTCGATCTTGTCGACACCCACCCCGGCCGCGGCGGCGACCTCGGCGACGGAGGCACCCGCGCGGATGCGTGCCTGGATCTCTCGTGGCCTCAATGCACTTTCCATCTCGATCTCGATCTGTCCCAGCCTGGTGATGTCGCCGCGGGCCGCGGCGCGAAGGCGTTCGTCGGAGGCGATCCGGAATTTCTCACCCGATTGAGGGTCTTGGCAGATGACGTGGGAACCATCGGTTTCCACTCCGACGACGCGGAGCTCACGCATCTGCTCCTCCTCCGGTGGGTTCATGCATTGGGGTCACATTAACTCACCGATCTGCCGATTCACTGTGGGACACGCGGTAAAACCGCAGTTCAGAACGCGTGGGGCCGTTGCGACACCAGCGATGGGTGCGTCGTATGTGGTCTGTGGTGTCCAGGCTACCCGTCCGCCTGAACGCGACCGGCGCGTCGACCCGAGGGTCGACGCGCCGGCAACGGACGGTTCTGGCCGAGCTCAGAGGCGCTCGACGATGTAGTCTATGCAGTTGGTGAGCTTGGTGATGTCTTCGGGATCGATGGCCGGGAACATGCCGATACGCAGCTGGTTGCGGCCCAGCTTGCGGTACGGCTCGGTGTCGACGACACCGTTGGCGCGCAGGGTCTTGGCGACCGCGGCGGCGTCGACATCGTCGTTGAAGTCGATGGTGCCGACGACCTGGCTGCGGTTGGCCGCCTCGGCCACGAACGGCGTCGCGTACTCGCTGGCCTCGGCCCACTGGTACAGACGCGAGCTCGAGTCGGCGGTGCGCGAGACACACCAGTCGAGACCGCCGTTGTTGTTCATCCACTCGATCTGGTTGGCGAACAGCAGCAGCGAGCCGACGGCCGGGGTGTTGTAGGTCTGGTTCTTGCTGCTGTTGTCGACGGCGGTCGGCAGCGACAGGAACTCCGGGCACCAGCGGTCGGTCTCGGCGATCTCGGCGACCCGGGCGAGTGCACGCGGGCTCATCAGCGCGACCCACAGGCCGCCGTCCGAGGCGAAGCACTTCTGCGGCGCGAAGTAGTAGACGTCGGAGTCGGCGACGTTGACGGGCAGGCCGCCTGCACCGGAGGTGGCGTCGATGGCGATGAGCGCGTCGTCGGAGCCGGCGGGGCGCACGACCGGCACGGACACACCGGTCGAGGTCTCGTTGTGGGCCCAGCCGATGAGGTCGACGCCGCCGAAGTCGTCAGAGGTCAGCGCGGCGGGGTCGGGGGCGGTGCCGGGGTCGGTGGAGATGACCGCGGGCGAGTCCAGGAACGGCGCCTTCTTGGCGACGGTCGCGAACTTCGACGAGAACTCGCCGTAGGTGAGGTGGAGCGAACGCTGCTTGATCAGGCCGAACGCGGCGGCATCCCAGAAAGCGGTGGTGCCGCCGTTGGAGAGGACGACCTCGTAGCCCTCGGGCAGCGAGAACAGGTTGGCCAGACCCTCACGGATCGAGCCGACCACGTTCTTGACCGGTGCCTGACGGTGGCTGGTGCCGAACACCGATGCACCGGTGTCGACGAGGGACTGCAACTGCTCGGGGCGCACCTTCGACGGTCCGCAACCGAAGCGGCCGTCCGACGGCAGCAGGTCTGCGGGCAGGGTGATGGGTGCGGTTGCGGAATCGCTCATGGCGTCAATTCTAGGGTTGTGGCGGACGCCACTTCCCGGCCACCTCGGCTTACGCGTTACCGAGCGCTCCCGGAATCGGCATTTCGGACTACTGCGGCGGGCCTTCCCGAGAATCGCTACTCGAGCCCACAACGCCTTTCATCCGGGTTGGCCGGCCATGCAGCACAGCGGCTGACTGATGGCTCACCACCCCGCGCCAGACGCTGGTCAGGGTCCAGTCTGCTTGGATTTTGCGGCGCCGGTTACAGACCCGGCTTCACCAGGTCGCCCCAGCCGGCGACGTCCTCGGGACGGCGGGGTGCGGGACCGGTGTAGATCGCGGCGGGACGGACGAGCTTGCCGAGGCGCTTCTGCTCCAGGATGTGGGCACACCAGCCGGCGGTGCGGCCGCAGGTGAACATGGCGGGCATCATGTGCGGCGGGACCTCGGCGAAGTCGAGGATGACGGCCGCCCAGAATTCGACATTGGTCTCGATCGCACGGTCGGGGCGTCGTTCACGGAGTTCGGTGAGTGCGGCCTGCTCGAGCGCGGCGGCCACCTCGAAGCGTGGGACCCCGAGCTCCTGGGCGGTGCGTCGGAGAACGCGGGCGCGGGGGTCCTCGGCGCGGTAGACGCGGTGTCCGAAGCCCATCAGCTTCTCCTTGCGATCGAGGATGCCCTTCACCAATCCTCGTGCGTCGCCGGTGTTCTCGACCTCCTCGATCATCGGCAGCACGCGTGCCGGGGCGCCACCGTGCAGCGGTCCCGACATCGCGCCGATCGCTCCAGACAGCGACGCCGCGACGTCGGCGCCGGTGGAGGCGATGACCCGTGCGGTGAAGGTCGACGCATTCATGCCGTGCTCGGCGGCGCTGACCCAGTACGCGTCGATGGCGGCGACGTGCTTGGGGTCCGGGTCGCCCTTCCATCGGGTCATGAACCGCTCGGTGACGGTGGAACATTCGTCGATGACGTGCTGCGGGACCGCGGGCTGATGGATTCCGCGCGCCGACTGCGCCACATAGGACAGCGCCATCACCGATGCGCGGGCCAGGTTCTCGCGCGCGGTCTCGTCGTCGATGTCCAGCAGGGGCTCGTAACCCCAGATCGGGGCGAGCATCGCGAGTGCGGCCTGCACGTCGACGCGCACGTCGCCGGTGTGGATGGGCAGCGGGAACGGTTCGGCCGGGGGCAGTCCGTCGCCGAACTTGCCGTCGACGAGAAGAGCCCACACATCGGCGAAGGTCACCTTGTTCTCGACGAGATCCTCGATGTCGACGCCGCGATAACGCAGGTTGCCACCGTTCTTGTCGGGTTCGGCGATCTCGGTGGTGAATGCCACCACGCCTTCGAGACCTGGGACGAAATCCTCGGGAACCGCGTTGGCCATGACAACCACCTCACTCGAGACAACTGTGTCCTGCAATCACGTGCGTCGATCCAGATCGAACTGTAGATGAGCACGACGCCCCACGTGTACCAGGGAGTAACGATGTCGTCGGAGTAAATTCAGGCAAGTGTTGGAGAAACCGCTCGATTCGATCGATCTGCCGAACATGCGCGTCGGCTACGGCGGAGGTATTCCGCCCAACATCGGAGAGGGCGATCGTGCGGCGGGAGCAGACGGAATTCGCGAGAACCTCGACCCCAGCTGGCTACGCGGCGATCCGCCGTGGCTGGACCTGTTCAGCGTCTGGCTGAAGGAAGCGCTCGAGGCCCGGATCGCCGAACCCAACGCGATGGTCCTCGGGACCGCCGACGCCGACGGCCGGCCGTCGACCCGCACCGTGCTGTGCAAGGGTGTCGACGCCAATGGGGTGGTCTTCTTCTCCGGCTACGAGTCCGACAAGGGTCGGCACCTGGCCGCCAATCCCTACGCGTCGGTGACGTTCCCGTGGATCGCGTTGGAACGTCAGGTCCATTTCCGCGGTCCCGTCGAGCACGTCAGCGCCGAGGAGACCCAGGCCTACTGGGAGCTCCGGCCGCGTGGCTCGCAGCTGTCGGCCGCCGCGTCGAATCAGTCCCGGCCGATCGGCAGCCGGCTCGAACTCGAGCAGAAGGCCGCCGATCTGGCCGACCGCTACGGCGGATTCGACGCCGGCGACGAGATCCCCGTCCCCTCGGACTGGGGTGGCTACCGCATCGATCCGGTGGAGGTCGAGTTCTGGCAGGGCCGGGCGAACCGTCTGCACAACCGGGTGCGGCTCACCCACGTCGACCACGAATGGCACATCGAACGACTGCAGCCCTGAGACGGAACCACTCGTGATCGGCGGGGATGTGTAGCGGTCCTCACGGACCGGACGGAGGTCACACCCGGTGGCGTCCTAGCATCGTGGGAATGTCACGGCTCCTCGCAGACACGACGCCCCTGCGGAACCAGTACTTCCGGCGTCTGTGGATCGCGAACATCGTCACGGTCATCGGGGCCCAGCTCACGATCATCGCGGTGCCCGCGCAGATCTACGAGATCACCGGTAGCTCCGCATACGTCGGACTGACCGGAGTGTTCGGTCTCGTCCCGCTCGTCGTCTTCGGGCTGTGGGGCGGCGCACTCGCCGACGTCGTCGACCGCCGGACACTTCTGATCGTCAGCACGATCGGCCTCATCGTCTGCAGCGCGCTGTTCTGGGCGCAGGCTGCGGCCGGCGGCGACAACGTGTGGATCCTGCTGGTGCTCTTCGCCGTTCAGCAGGCGTTCTTCGCGATCAACCAGCCGACGCGGACGGCGGTGCTGCCGCGCCTGCTCGACGCCAAGGACCTGCCCGCGGCGTTGTCGCTGAACATGACGGTCATGCAGGCGGGCGCGATCGCCGGACCGCTCGTCGGTGGTGCGCTGATCCCGATCCTCGGCTACTCGTGGCTCTACTTCGCCGACACGCTGTTCCTCCTGCCGACGCTGATCGCGGTCGTGATGTTGCCGTCGCTGCGGCCCGAGAGCGACGCCGCGCCGAAGGTCGCGGGACTGCGGTCGGTGATCGAGGGTCTCCGCTACCTGACCGGTCACAAGATCCTGATGGCGTCGTTCCTCGTGGACCTCATCGCGATGATCTTCGGCATGCCCCGGGCGCTCTTCCCCCAGATGGCGCACGAGAACTTCGGCGGGCCGGAGGGCGGCGGCATCGCCTTCGCCCTGCTGTTCACGGCGATCTCGGCGGGCGCCGTGGTCGGCGGCATCTTCTCGGGCTGGGTCACGCGCGTCGAACGGCAGGGTCTGGCCGTGATCGTGTGCATCATCATCTGGGGTCTGGCGATCACCGGCACGGGTATCGCGGTCTCCTTCGCCGACGGTGCGGCGATGCCGATGCTCGTCGTCGCGGTGGTCCTGCTGATGATCGGCGGTGCCGCCGACATGGCCTCGGCTGCCTTCCGCCAGACCATCCTGCTCGAGGCCGCCAACGACGAGGTGCGCGGACGCCTGCAGGGCGTGTTCATCGTGGTGGTCGCCGGCGGACCGCGTATCGCCGACGTCGCGCACGGTACCGCCGCGGCCTCGATCGGCGTCGCAGCGGCGACAGCCTTCGGTGGCGTCGCCGTGGTGATCGCGACGCTCATCGCCGCGCTGCTGATCCCGGCCTTCGTCCAGTACCGGGCAGGTCAGCGCACCTGACCTGTTCGTCGCCTGGCCAGCGGTTTCGGTGTTTCGGTGTCACCATGGACGCCATGACCGCCGCCACCGAGGGTTTCGGAGTGCCGATCATCGACATCTCGCCCTACATCCGCAACGGTGATCCCGCCGACCGGGCGGTCGTCGCGGCGAAGGTCGACGACGCCGCCAGTTCGGTGGGGTTCATGCAGATCGTCGGCCACGAGATCCCGCCCGCGGTCATCGAGGAATTCACCGCGGTCATGGACGATTTCTTCGCGCTTCCGCTCGAGGCGAAGAAGGCCTATCGCACGCCGCCCGAGATCAATCGCGGCTATGCGCCACCGAAATCGGAGTCGTTGTCGCTGTCGCTGGGTGTCGAACAGGCGGGCCGGATGAATGACTTCTTCGAGGCGTTCAACGTCGGCGTCGAAGCGCGCGAATACCCCGACCTCGCTCTTCCCCTGGACCATTACGCCGCGAACACGTGGCCGGCCGTCGACCATTTCGAGGCGGCGGTGTCGGCGTACTTCGTCGAGGCACGACGTGTCGCGCACACCCTGACCCGCATCTTCGCCGACGCCCTCGACCTCCCCGCCGACTTCTTCGAGGGTTTCACCGACCACTCGCTCGACGTCCTGCGCATGAACAACTACGCCCTCCCGCCCGGCGAAATCGATCTCGACGGGGAGCTGACGGGGATGGGGGAGCACACCGACTACGGCATCGTCACCGTGTTGTGGGCGGATCAGGTGAAAGGGCTGCAGGTGCTCGACCGCCAGGGTCGGTGGCACGACGTCAGTCCCGAGGACGGTGCACTGCTCATCAATCTCGGTGACCTGATGGCCCGCTGGACCAACGAGCGGTGGATGTCGACGCTGCATCGGGTGAAACCGCCGATCGTCGATGGCGCGATCGAGCGCCGACGATCCGCGGCCTACTTCCACGACGGCAACATCGACGCGATGATCGCGACCCTGCCGTCGTGTGTCGGTGCAGGCAGCCGATACTCGCCGATCACGGTGGGGGAGCACATCGGCGCGAAACTCGCCGGCTCACGGGCCGGTCGGCCGAACCCGTATGCGCATCGTGAGGCCGAACGGGTACGCCACGCCATGCGTCGGGGCTTGGGACAGCAATAGGCCACCCGAGGAGTTTCGCTCACCTCATCCGTTCCCGCTCACGCAGAAAAAGTGAGCGCCTACGGAGATCGTGAGCGCGACCGCCCGCCCGACTGCCCGGGACCTCAGTCCGAGGTCAACACCGTCGGATACGTGGCTCGACGAGCAGCGGTCACCGGGCAGTAGTGCATCGGGTTGTCGCGCTGGTCCAGCGGCGGCAGGTTGCGCTTGGGTGTGTGCACGATCGGCGCGTCCTTCGCGACCTTGCCGTTGACGCGGTCCCAGGCGTCGCGCGGTCGCGGATGGCGCAGAAAGCGTTTCGGCAACATCTTGTGCATGACGAGGTTGATGCCCTTGCCCAGCAGGCGGAATCGACGCTCGTCGGCATCGGACCACTCGAGCCCGAGGATCTCGCGGATCGGCTCGTCGTAGAAGCCGGTGGTCAGCCACATGAACAGCTTCTGGTTCTGCGGGACGAGGTATTTGTCCCAGACCGACTTCGGGACGAAGCTCAGGAACGGCGGCGGCGGCAGCTGGGTGATGTCGAGGACCGTACGCACCGAGACGTGGTCACGAAGCACGTTGCGGCACATGTAGTCCCAGTACTCGAGGAAATCCTCGTAGGTCTCCGGGACGGGACGCATCGAGACACCGTACTGGGCGTACCAGGCCTTGGACTCCTCGAACAGCTGGCGCTTCTGATCCTCGGTGAGGAACGGGCCGAACCGTTCGCACAGACGGACGTTGCCGTACCAGAACGTCGCATGCGCCCAGTAGAAGACGTCGGGATCGAGTGCGTGGTAACGCGATCCGTCCTCCATCGTGCCCTTGACCGTCTTGTGGTAGTCGCGGACCTCGAGCCCGGTTTTCGCGCCGGGGATGACGGAGTCGAAGACGACGCCGCTGATCGGGTAGAGCGAGCGCATGAGGCGCTGCCAGCGTTCACCGAAGAAATCGGAGTGATCCCAGACGGCCGCACCCAGCTTGGGGTGCATGTTCTGGATCGAGCCGGCCCACAGTCCCTGGAACATACCGGTCCAGGTGCCCCAGATCTGCCAGGTCAGCGAGTCGGGACCGAGGGGTTCGTACTCGTGGGCGGCTTTGACCCCGGAGGCGTTGATCTCGTA